>DATMJF010000214.1:0-15343 GCA_035554455.1 Rummeliibacillus sp. | reverse complement strand
GCTTTTGCTTGACTGCCACTATAGTTCACGACTACTTTTGCTCCAAGTTTTGCTAAATACAGTGCAATTGCACGCCCGATTCCCCTAGAGGCACCTGTTACGACTGCTACCTTATTTGATAAATCTGCCAATTAAGCCCACTCCTTCGCAGCTTCTAATACTTGTTCGAATGTCGCTTCATCATAAACACAAAATGTTTTTACTTTACGATCCACTTTTTTCACTAGACCACTTAGTACTTTTCCTGGACCACATTCAATGAAAACATCTACACCTTCAGCAAGTAATGTACGAACTGAATCTTCCCAAAGTACTGGTGAATATAATTGTTCAACAAGTAGGTTTGGAATATCTTCTTTCGATGTAACAGGTTGTGCATTTACATTTGCGATAACCGGCACATCTGCATCGTGCATTTCAATTTTCTCTAGCATTGTTTGAAGTTTATTTGCAGCTGGGCGCATTAACTCTGAGTGGAAAGGACCACTAACGACTAAAGGAATAGCACGTTTAGCACCTGCTTCTTTAGCTTTTACAGAAGCTTCTTCTACACCTTTAGCTGTACCCGAAATAACAATTTGACCTGGGCAATTCAAGTTGGCAAGTTGGACTACTTCTCCAGTAGCTGATACTTCATCTGTTACTTGCTTTAAAGCTTCACGGTCTAATCCTAAAATAGCAGCCATTGCACCAAGGCCCGCTGGTACAGCTTCGTTCATATAAATGCCACGATTATGTACAGCTTGTACACCATCAGCAAATGACATGACTCCTGAAGTTACGAGTGCAGCATACTCACCTAAACTATGTCCTGCAGTAAAATCTGGTTTAATGCCTGCTTGTTTTAACTTTTCAGCAATCATCACACCTGTAGTTAATAATGCGGGTTGTGCATGATAAGTTAATGTTAGTTCTTCTTGTGGACCTTCTAACATTAATTTTGATAACTCGATACCTAATAGTTTGTCAGCTTCATCATAAAATTCTTTACATGCAGGTTCATTAGAAACAAATTCTTGGCCCATTCCTACAGTTTGTGAACCTTGCCCTGGAAAAACAAAAGCAATTTTCGTCATTTTTTCATTCCCCTTTGTATAAAACAATTAAAGATTTTTTGATTATTGTTCATTTTGGTTGTCTTTGCTAATGGTTGCATCAATTGTTGGAATTACATTATGTTTAACCATTTTACGCGCTTGGCCAATTGCACTTGCAAATGCTCTAGCATTTGATGACCCATGCGCTTTAATCACTGGTGCTTTTAAGCCAAATAATGCTGCACCACCATATTCTGTGTAATCCATTTTATTTTTTAATTCTTTTAAATTATTTTTCATTAAAAGTGCAGCAACCTTTGATTTCGTAGAAGACATAAATGCTTCTTTCATCATTTTGAACACACTACCTGCTGTACCTTCAATTGTTTTCAATACCATATTACCTGTAAAGCCATCTGTTACGACAACATCCGCAACATGATTTAATAGTTCACGTGCTTCAACATTACCGATAAAGTTGATTGGTGCATCTTTTAATAATGTGAATGCATGTTTTGTAAGGTCATTTCCTTTTTTATCCTCAGTTCCGATATTTAATAAACCCACTGAAGGGTTTTTAATACCTCGAACTTGTTGTGCATAAATGCTTCCCATTATTGCATATTGTGCTAAATTTTCTGGTTTCGCATCGGCATTTGATCCTAAGTCTAACATATCAAAACCACTACCATCTAAAGTAGGCAATGTTGTTGATAATGCGGGACGATCAATTCCTTCAATACGATGGACAATAAATAAACCAGCTGCCATTAGTGCTCCTGTATTCCCTGCTGAAATACAAGCATCTGCTTCGCCATTTGTAACAGCTTCTGCCATTTTAACCATTGAAGCATCTTTTTTACGGCGCACAGCACGTACAGGTTCGTCTGTACCTTCGATTACTTCTTGACAATCAATTACAGTAATACGATTTAAATCCTTTAAATATGATTGCATTTTTTCTTTTTGGCCATATAGTAAAATTTCTAAATCACTAGATGCTTCTAATGCTTGATAAATTCCTTCGATAATGGCTTGTGGGGCATTGTCTCCACCCATACCATCAACTGCTAATTTCATTATATTTCACCTTTACCTTTCGTTCGATACATTTCAAATTGCCCTGTAAAAACGGTGTTACCCTCAACAGTTGAGGTAACTGTGACGAACGTACGATTCCGATCATTGTCTTTCCCAGTAACAATTGCTTTTGAAACTACACGGTTTCCTGCTTTCACTGGTTTCAAAAAATGAATATCAGAATGGACAGTTAAAGCTAGATCATCGTTGATAACGGCAACTGCTAAAGAATTCGCTTGTGCAAACAAGTGATGTCCCCTTGCAATTCCGTTTCGTTGGAAAACATGTTCTTCTCCAACATCAAAGATTGATAAAGCACGTTCATCCAATTCAATATCAATAATTTCACCAATGACTTCATCTATAGGTAAAGTTTTAACTTCATTTTCAAAACTATTTGCGGCAACGTCCTTTATTCTCTCACGTAGTTCTGGAATGGATAATTCCATACGATCAAGTCTTATCGTTTGAACGCTTACATTAAACTTTGTTGCAAGCTGTTCATCTGTGACGAATGGGTTTTCTTGAATCGTTTGCTGCAATAATAGTTGTCGTTCTTTTTTAGAGTACTTCATATTATTCATCGTCGCCCCTTAATATTAGCACTTGGTACTAATATCAGTATATAAATTTAAAAAAGAGAATGCAAGTGTTGTTTTTCTAAGCACACCTGCATCCCCTTATATTAATCGATTCTTTCCCCATCAAGAGCGCCCGATGACTGGAGTTTTTGTCGTAATCCTTTATAATCTTCATCATGCCAAAACGCATCAGATTCGATAAGTCTAACCGCATCCTGTCTAGCCACTTCTAATACTCTGTAGTCATGAACAAGATCTGCCATTTTAAATTCTGGTAAACCGCTTTGTTTTTTTCCAAAAAAATCACCAGGTCCGCGAAGTTCTAAATCTTTTTCTGCTAATCGAAAGCCGTCATTTGTTTCCGTCATCGAAATCATTCTTTCTTTGCCTTCTTCACTTTTCGGATCTGCGATTAAAACACAATAAGATTGATGTTCGCCTCGTCCTACACGTCCACGTAATTGATGTAGTTGCGCTAATCCAAAACGTTCAGCATCATAAATAACCATAAATGTTGCATTTGGAACATTTACACCTACTTCAACTACTGTTGTAGATACTAATACATCTAGCTTACCTTCACTAAATGCACGCATCACTTCATCTTTTTCATTCGCAGGTAATCGACCATGCATCAGTCCGACTTTGAATTTCCCTTTAAACAAGGTCACCAACTGTTGGTAAACGTCTACAGCATTTTGTACATCAAGCTTATCTGACTCTTCAATTAACGGGCAAATCACATATGCTTGACGTCCAGCTGCAAGTTCTTTCCCCATCCGAGAAAGTACTTGATTAAATTGTTCATGTTTGACCCAAAGTGTTTCAATTTTTTTTCGACCTGCTGGCATTTCATCAATGATTGAGACATCCATCTCACCAAAAGCAGTTATTGATAATGTTCGTGGAATTGGTGTAGCAGTCATAAAGAGTACATCTGGACTTTCACCTTTTTCACGCAATATTCGGCGTTGTTCAACGCCGAAACGATGTTGTTCATCAGTAATGACAAACCCTAATTTATGGAACGTTACATCTGGTTGAATCAATGCATGCGTACCAACCACTACATCTATTTCACCATTAACCAATCTTTCTACTAATTCTCGTCTCGCTTTTGCTTTTATAGAGCCAGAAAGCAATGCCACTTCTACACCAAAAGGTCTTAGCCATTCATCGAGTGATGCGGCATGTTGTTCTGCCAAAATTTCAGTTGGAGCCATTAAAGCACCTTGAAATCCCGCTGTCACAGCTGAATAAATCCAATTGCCGCAACAACCGTTTTCCCTAACCCTACATCGCCTTGAAGTAGTCTATTCATACGATGTGGAATTAATAAGTCCCTGGATATTTCATTAACAACGCGTTTTTGTGCATTCGTTAATTCATATGGCAAAGAAGAGATAAATTCTCGAACCTTTTGTAAATCATAGTGAATGACAATGCCTTGTTCCTCTTCACGACGCGTTTTCCTTAATGCTTGAATTTTCAATTGGAATTGTAATAATTCCTCATAAACAAATCGACGTCTGGCCTGTTTTGCATGATTAGCATCCTTTGGAAAATGGACACCTTCTAATGCTTCCTGTAAGGTTAACAATTTATAATCACTTCTTAGCTGATTTGGCAAAGACTCAGGAAGTGCATCTTTCAACTCATCTAATGCTTGTCGTATAAATTGACGGAATTTCTTTTGTGTAAGCTTTCCTTTTAAACTATACACCGGCTCGAAATCAACTTGATCTGTTTTAGGGCCAAATGTTACATTACTTCCGTTAATCACTTGACGTCCTCTATCCCATTTACCAGTTACCGTCACTATCGTACCAGGGATAAGTTTATTACGTAAGTATCCTTGGTTGAAAAATACAAGTTTAATGAGATGACGTCCTGCTAGCATTTGGACTTGTAAACGTGATTTGTTTCTACCTAAGTATAGGACTGCTGGTTCACTTTCAATTCGTCCTTCCACTGTCACTCTTTCGTTATGTGGTGTTTCCGCTAAATCTTTTAAACGAAAATCTTCATGACGATATGGAAAGGTCCAAATTAAATCAACTAGCGATTCAATGCCCATCATACTCATCACTTCAGCAGATGATTTTCCAACTCCTTTTAAATCAGTTACTTTCTGCAATAAATCAGTCACGACGCAACACGGCCCCGCCGAAGATTTTCGCTTCAAGTGCCTTTCCAGTTGGTGTTGCCGCTAAACCACCTTGTGCTGTTTCTTTTAATGCTACTGGCATCGTTTGTCCGATGCGGAACATAGCACCGATTACTTCATCAGTTGGTATGCGACTTGTAACACCTGCTAATGCCATATCTGCAGCCACCATTGCATTAGCAGCTCCCATCGCATTACGTTTCACACAGGGCACTTCTACCAAACCTGCTACTGGGTCACACACGAGCCCCAGCATATTTTTTAAAGAGATGGCAAAGGCATGTGAACTTTGTGCTGGTGTACCACCAGCCATTTCAACGATTGAAGCGGCAGCCATAGCAGCAGCAGAACCTACTTCAGCCTGGCAACCACCAGCTGCACCTGAAATTGATGCATTATTTGCTACTACAAAGCCAAATGCGCCAGCCGTAAATAAGTAGCGAATCATTTGTTCTTCTGTTGGATTTAATTTATTTTTGACTGCAAAAAGCGTACCAGGTACAACGCCTGCAGAACCTGCTGTAGGTGTTGCACAAATAGTACCCATCGCAGCATTCACTTCGTTTGTTGCAACAGCCTTACTTACAGCATCTAACAATAAGTCTCCGGATAATCCTTTACCCGATTGAATATATTTTTGTAGTAAAACAGCATCTCCACCAGTTAAACCCGTAACGGAGTGCACACCTTTTAAACCTCTTTCTACAGCTTCTTCCATCACTTTGAGGTTACGCGACATTTGTTCCATAATTTCTTCTCTGCTGCGTTCTGACATTAACATTTCTTGTTCTATCATAATTTCAGAGATTAGTTTATTTTCTCGTTCAGCACGTTCTACCAATTCTCTCACATTACGAAACAATACTTCCATCTGCTATACCTCCTAGTTTTTAATACGAGTTACCTTCGTAATATTCGGTAGAAGTTCTATTTCTTCTAAAATTGAATGGTCGATATTTTGATCAACCTCTATTACCATCAACGCCATGTTACCACGTTCTTTACGTGAAACCTCCATATGACCAATATTAATATTATGCTTAGCAAGACTATTGGCTACATTTGCTATACAACCTGCTCGATCATCGTGAACAACTAAGATAGCTGGCATACCACCTGATAAACGAAGTGGGAATCCATTTAGTTCTGTAATTTCAATCGACCCTCCACCAATTGAAATACCAACCATCGACATTTCCATCTCATCATCACCAATTATAATTCTTGCTGTATTTGGATGATCTGTATGATCCGTTTCTGTAATAAATTCATATGTTAAGCCTGCATCTGCGGCATTTTTAAAAGCAGTTTTAATTCTTTCATCAAAAGTATCATAATCGAGTAGTCCTCCAATTATAGCTACATCAGTTCCATGACCTCTATAAGTTTCAGCAAAAGAGCCATATAAGTGAATTTTAGCCCATTTAGGTTGTCTTCCAAATAAATCTCTAGCAACACGACCAATTCGAGCAGCACCAGCAGTATGGGACGAAGAAGGTCCAATCATAACAGGACCGATAATATCAAAGACGGATGTAAATTTCATAATTTCCCCCCACGCATTTCTAAATAATATCTACAACTATTCTACACGATTTATATTCTAAACAAAAATAAAACAGGCTAAGAATAACAATTCTTGCCTGCCTAGACTTCCTATTAAATACTTCTTGCTTTTTTCTCTGCCTCTTTTGGAAGCGTAGTTGATTTTACTTTGTTAAATTCTGAATAATTTCCGTCTACTTGAATTTTCATATCTACTACTTCATCTTGTATTTTTCCATTCAAAGTAAAATTAGACTTTATTTCAAGTACATCAAATGTTTCCTCATCGATAGAAATCTCATATTCAACATCTTTAAAGCTTGTATCTTCAACTGTATATCCCGGTTGATTTCCCAATGCTTCTGTTAACTGCTGATTCACTATTCCTTGTAAAAAATCATTAAACTTTTTACTATCTTTTTTTACATAAATACGATAATAAGTCCCCTTTTTTTCCATATCAAATTCACTACTATATTTCTTATATTCTACTAATTGATCAGCTAAACTCTTTGATAGTTGGGCTTTCATACGTTTAAAATCACTATCATTATACTTTACCCATTGTTTTGTATTTTCCTCATTTATGTAAAACCCTTTATCACTAATATATGATTTGGTATTAAAATTTAATGTGTCATTAGAGCTTAGAGAATTAATAGAAGTATCTGACTCCATATAAAGATTTAAAGGATCTTTTACATACTGTAATTTAACGCTATTTGTAGATGCAATCTTTAGATCAGATGATGCCGCCCTAGATTCAATATTTGAAGTTGTTTCAGATTCTGCATGATAACTTTCATACTTTTCACTTTTTTTAATAGCTTTTTCGAATACTTCGTCTACAGTAAAACCACTCTTCACTTCTTTTTTCTCTTCAGTAGCTGCTGCTTTTTTATCTTCTGATGATTGTTTAGCATTATCACCTGCTCCACAGCCCGCTAGCATTGCTCCAATTAAAAGTGTTAACGATACGATTTTAATTTTTTTCATAGTTCCTCCTAGTTTTCATTATTATTTACTTTTTGCTTCTTGTGGTACTTCTATAGCTTCGGTTTTATCAAAGTCACTATAAGATGCCCTACTAGAGATTTCAATTGTTTCCTCTGTGATATTGTCAACCTTCCCATTTACGGTAGTCTTTAACGTTATATTCTTAATATCAAAAGTGCTACTATCTACCGTAACAAAGAATTTTAAATCATTTTTAAAACGCATTGAAGAACTTTCAAAAGTGTATAATTCCCCTACCTCTAACTGATTATTGACATAGTCCCCTAGAAATCTAATAAAATCATCACTCGGTTTTTTTAATGTAAGAACATATTGATTGTCCTTATACTCCATTTCAAAACTATTTTTTGGATTCTCCAGTTGTTTAACATATTCTCCCATATATAGAAGGAAGGTGATTTTACTCTTGGCTAATATTGCTTCTTGACCATTCATTTTCTGCCAATTTTGTTCTGAAAGAAGACGAGAATATATTTCATCGTCTACAAAATATACTTCTCCCTCAAAAGTAGTTCCTTTATCAGATTGATTTTCTTTTTTTTCTGAAGTTTGTTTAAAATAGATACGATCCGCTTCTTTATCAATTGTTGCTTTTACCTGATTATCGCTAGACGCACCTTTATTCTTTTGGTTTGTAGATGTAATTTCCACTTTTGTATCTAATGCTGTCGAAAAACTTTTTTGATTTGACTGACGATCGCTAACCTTCTTTAAAACATTTTCAATCGTTTCATTTTGATTTGCTTGTGCTGATTTATCTTTTGAAGATTTACTAACCGTATTGCATCCAACTAACATTACAACTAAAACAATCGTCAAAAAGTACAATCTTGATTTTTTCTTCATTTTTGCCCTCCATCCTATATTCTATATTTTACAATCTAATTAATGACTTTTTAACTATATATTAACATTTATTTCAAAAAACTACTTAAGCATCAAAAATGCGATACCCATTCGTTGCATATTCACTATCGAAAAGCATGTCAATGACAATTTATTACTTATAAATGATATAAATAATGCATCCATATCTCTTTTGATAAAACAAAAAGCCCTAAGAAAGAATACTCTTTCTTGGGCTCCTAAAATCAGATGTTATTCTACAGAAATGATGTAAGGATATAATGGTTGTTTACCATCATGAACCTCAACTTCAACTTCTGGATATTGTTCTTCGATAAATTCTATATACTCATCTACTGTTTCTTTTTCTACGTCTTGACCATAAAGAACTGTAACAATTTCTGAATCTTCATCAATCATGTCACTAACAAGTAATTCAGAAGCTACTTTTAACGAAGGAGTCGCTTGGATAATACTACCATCTTTAATAGCCATGAAATCATCTTTATGAATTTCTACCCCATCGATTGAAGTGTCACGTACTGCAAATGTAATTTGCCCTGACTTTACATTGGCAAATGCATCTGACATATGTTTTTTGTTTTCTTCAACTGATAGTTCAGGATTGAATGCAAGAATTGCAGACAAGCCTTGTGGAATCGATTTAGTTGGCACTACAGCTGCATCAATATTTAATAATTCAGCGGCTTGTTCAGCAGCCATTACAATGTTTTTGTTATTTGGTAAAATTAATACCTTTTCGGCTCCTACTTCTTTAATTGCATTAACGATATCTTCAGTAGAAGGATTCATTGTTTGACCACCTTCGATAACGTACGAAGCGCCAACACTTTCAAGCAATTTTGCAACACCTTCACCCATTGCAACTGTGACGATTGCATATGATTGCTTTTTCACTTCTTTTTTTGCAGTGTTTTTAAAGTCTTCTTTATGATGGTCTTCACCAACAATTGCAGTGTGTTGAAGACGCATATTATCTACTTTTACTTTTACTAAGCTACCATATTGGTGACCATAAGAAATAACTGCCCCTGGTGTTTCAGAGTGAACGTGAATTTTTACAACTTCATCATCGGAAATGACAAGTAATGAATCACCAAATCTACTCATATCTTCTCGGAACTCAGCTTCGTTAAATGGCTTTTTACCTTCTTCAAAACGGACCATGAATTCTGTGCAATATCCGAAAACGATTTCAGAAGTATCCATAAAGTCTTGAACTTTATGGTGTTCTGCGTTAACTAAGTCTTCAATTGAATCTACTTTTGTAGCAGCTGGAATTTCTTCACCTTTTAATGCTGCAGTAAAACCTTCATAGACAAATACTAAACCCTGACCACCACTATCAACGACGCCAACTTCTTTTAATACTGGTAGTAATTCTGGGGTTTTAGCAAGTGCTGCTTTTGCAGCAGCTAATAGTTCTTCCATAATTACAACAATATCTTGCTCTGTTTTTGCAACTTCTACTGCCTTTTCAGCAGCAACTCGTGCAACTGTAAGAATTGTACCTTCAACAGGCTTCATAACCGCTTTATAGGCTGTTTCCACACCATATTGTAATGCTTGTGCAAATTTAACCGCATCTAATTCATTTTCTTTTTCGACAGCTTTACCGAATCCTCGGAATAATTGAGATAAGATAACACCTGAGTTACCACGAGCTCCCATCAATAAACCTTTTGATAACGCTTGAGCTGTTTTACCGATACTTGCACCCTTATTAGCAACAGTTTCTTTTGCACCTGATGTCATCGATAAATTCATATTCGTACCTGTATCACCATCTGGTACTGGGAATACGTTTAACGAATCGACATAATCTGCATTTTGAGATAAATGGCTTGATCCAGCTTGCACCATTTCCGCGAATTTAATCCCGTCTAACGACTTCATTTGAATGAGTTCCTCCTCTTACACGTTCGCTACGCGAACACCTTGCACATAGATATTAACTGAATCGACAGCCATTCCTAGTGTTTTATCTAGTGTATATTTTACTTTTGATTGGACTTGATAAGCTACTTCTGAAATTTTAGTACCGTAACTAATCATGACATACATATCGATATGTAAACCTTCGCCTTCTTGACGTACGATTACTCCTTTTGCAAAATTTTCTTTGCGGAGTATATCTGTTAAACCGTCACGAATTTGATGCTTACTAGCCATACCGACAATACCGTAACATTCGATTGCTGCTCCACCTGCAATTTGTGCAACAACATCATTAGAGATATCAATACGACCGAATTCGTTTTTCAATTCTACTGACATAAGAATGCCCCCTGATTTTCTTTTGACTATCTCCTATTGTACTATACAAATTTTGATTATAAAAGAAAACCTATGATTTCGTCTAATTATAGACTGTAAAGGTTTTTTTCTTGAAAGTCTATCAAAATCAGTTGCAATGACGAAAAGTGTGTGTTAAATTATTAAAGTATGTGAAATACCGAAGTGAAATCACGAATCTTTCAACTTCTTTATGAGGAGGGAATAAATATGCCAAAACAATGTGTCATTACTGGACGTAAAGCTGTGTCTGGTAACAACCGTTCTCACGCAATGAATGCTAACAAACGTACTTGGGGTGCTAACCTTCAAAAAGTTCGTATCTTAGTAAACGGCAAACCTAAACGTGTATGGGTTTCTACTCGTGCATTAAAATCAGGTAAAGTTGAACGCGTTTAATTCGTTCATCTAAATAAAACGACAGGCTGACTATTGTCAACCTGTCGTTTTTTCTTTTCCCTTTTTCTTTTTTGCAGTTGCATTCTTTGGATCTGCTGGATCATTTGTAACCATTTGTAAACAAAAACGAGCAAAGCTACTAACTACTTTTGGTAATTGAAATGTGTATACTTTCACCTGGTCACTCCTTATCATCGATACTTCTTATCATTAAACATATGCCATTAGAAAATGAAATAGACGCATATTCACCTACTATTTCATTACTAGTAAAACGAGTAGTCCCTATATCAATTATTTCATCTGTTGTTTCATATTTCACATTTCGTAATGTTACATTTTTCACTGCATCACCAAATGCAAAAAAGGATAAATATTTGAAATAGTGTTCTGATACTATTCTATGTTGTCCCGGCCATAAAAATTGCAAACAATTAAAATTATTTATCATTTTTATTTCAATCGATGGATGCATTTTTTGTATACGATATAAAATGTGTAAATTAGCCTCGTAATGATCAAGCCGACCACCAGTAACACCCGTTAAAATAATTTCAGTCGGTTCATAAGCTAAAGCTTTGAAAATCGCTAATTCTGTATCTGTTTCGTCCTTTTCTGGAATATGTCGTTCAATTTTAGGTACGCGCTCTTGTACCAATTTCCATTCCTCATTCGTGAGTGAATCGAAATCACCGACAGCTAAATCTGGTGTAATTCCTTTGTTCAATAAGTACATTGTACCGTGATCTGCACCTATAAATTTAGCATCATCGAAAGAAAGGAGGAAATCGTTTGAAACGACTTCCTCCTCTGGACCTCCTGCACAAACAACAACAACTGTCATCGAATTGCTTGTTCTCCGGCCGTTAGAATGCTTTGTAATGCTTCTTTACGATTTTCTTTACCATAAATAGCAGATCCCGCTACAAAGATTGTAGCACCTGCTTGAGCGCATGGTACGATAGTTTCTGTGTTGATGCCGCCATCAATTTCTATTTCAACATTTAAGTTTTTTTCTTTGATTAAGGCAGAAAGTTCTGCAATTTTTGATACAACAGAATAAATGAACTTTTGACCTCCAAAGCCAGGATTCACTGTCATTAATAATACTAGATCAACATCTTCTAAAACGTGTTTAATCGATTCAATCGGTGTATGTGGATTTAATACTACTCCCGGTTTCACACCATAAGAACGTATAAGTTGAATTGTACGATGTAAATGACGACAAGCTTCAACATGTACTGTGATGTAGTTAGCACCTGCTTTTGCAAAAGCTTCAATATATTGATCTGGATTTTCAATCATTAAATGGACATCTAAAGGTAGCGTTGTTTCAGGACGTATTGCTTCTACAACAATTGGTCCCATTGTAATATTTGGTACGAAATGGCCATCCATTACATCTATATGAATTAACTTCGCGCCTGCTTCTTCTACTTCTTTTACTTCAGCTGCTAATTTTGAAAAGTTAGCAGCTAAAATAGATGGTGCAATTTGAATCATAATTAGTACCTCGGCTTTCTATCAGTAATTTCTTGTAAGAATTGCAAATAGTGATCGTAGCGATATTGTTCAACTACCCTATCTTCCACTGCCTGTTTTACTGCACATTTTGGTTCTTTAAGATGCAAACACCCTCGAAATTTACATCCTTCTGATATGGAGAAAAATTCAGGAAAACATTGTGTCAATTCTTCCTTTTCTATCGTATCAAAATCAAATGAGCTAAATCCAGGGGTATCAGCTATTAACCCCCCTGCTAATTCAATAAGTTCTACATGGCGAGTTGTATGCTTCCCACGTCCAAGTGCCTCAGAAATAATGCCCGTTTTTAAGGCTAATGATGGCATTATTGTATTAAGTAAAGAAGATTTTCCAACACCAGATTGTCCTGCTAAAACGGTTGTTTTCCCTTTTAATAGAGGTGCCATTTTCTCCAGTAGATTAGGATCTTCTTTATACGTTTCAAACATTGTATAACCAATTGCTTCGTATTCGGCTCTGTACTTTGCAATTTTTTGTTTTTCTTCATAGTTCAGCAAATCTGTTTTTGTCAAACAAATAATTGGATGCACTTGAAATGATTCCAAAACCACCAAAAAACGATCAAGTAAAATCGTATTAAAAGCTGGCTCTTTTGTTGAAAATACAAGAATTGCTTGATCAATATTTGCTACTGGTGGGCGCACAAGCTCATTTTGGCGTTCAAAAATGTTTGTAATTGTCCCATCGTTATTTCCCTCTACTTCATATTCTACATAATCTCCTACAAGAGGTGTTATACCTTTATTACGGAAGACGCCACGACCACGACATTGGATGAAGTGCTCACCGTCTTGGACATAATAAAAGCCACTTAATGCCTTACGAATTTGGCCTTTTGCCATGCCCTTCCTCCTTAATTTAAATCGTCATAAGATATTGTTTCATCAATAATAATTTTATCGTCTCGAACAACTCGGTAAATAGCCTTCTGACCTTTTTCTATTTCAAATTGCAATCGTTTTTCCTGTGTTGAATACAATTGGAATTCTTGTTCAATATCAGCAATTGAATGTGTACGGTCTTGAATATAAATGCGAACTTGTTGCGGTTCACCATCTACTTCTGGTTCATATGGTATTTTAATTGATTTTACATAAGTTTTGACTGGTTTTTCCTGTACACCTTTAGATAAGACCACTTCAATTGTACTCCCAACATTCACTGTCGCACCAGCTTTTGGAGATTGAGAAATGACTTGTCCTTTTGGAACTGTATCAGAATATTTTTCACTACTAATACGGATATTAAACCCTGAAGTTTTTGCATACGTATTTAACGCATTCTCATTATAACCAAGTAAATTTACGACAGTTGCTTGTTCGACACCTTTACTAACAGTAAACGTAATTGTCGTATCTTTTGGTATAACTTTTTCTCCCTCTTCAGGCGATTGTTTAATAATTGTTCCTTCATTTTTTTCAGAAAAAGCCTCATCTATTTTGATATCTTTAAAACCTTGTTTTGCGAGAAGCTCTTTGACTTGATCAATACTTTGACCTACATAATTTGAAATATCCACCTTTTTCGGACCTTCGCTAATTATAAGATCTATCTCCGTCCCCTTTTTCCGTTCTCTTCCGGGATCAGGTGTTGTCGCAATGACATGATTTTCTTCTACATCATCTGACTCTTGTTTTGTTTGGTTGCCAATGACAAATCCTGCATTTTCTAATGTACTAATTGCCTTTTCTACCTTTTGATTTGTTACATCAGGTACAACCAATTTCTTTTCATCAAATAAATCTGGGAATAAAAATAAAACAATTAAAAAAATAAATAATAAGCTCAAGAGGATTCCCACAAAAATAAGTGCTTTATTTTTCTTTTTGCCTTTTTTCTTGTCGTTTTTTTCCTCATTTTGCTCTTTATCCCTTATAGGCATTGCTTTCGTCTTCTGCAAATCCTGTTCATGTTCAACTTCTTGTTCTTTTATAACTGGTATGAGCTTTGTTACATCCTGGTCAATCGGTGGCCGAAATTTTGATTCGTGACTTCGTTGTTCAGACAATACAGTCTCTAAGTCCTCAGCCATCTCCTCCACTGATCGATAGCGATGGTCTGGGTCTTTTGCTGTAGCCTTTAAAACAACATTTTCTAAGCTTTGTGGAATAGCTGGAACGATTGCACGAACTGATGGCGTTTCTGATTGCAAATGCTTTAATGCGATGGAAACTGCTGATTCTCCTGAAAATGGCAGCTCTCCTGTCAATAACTCATACAGCACAATTCCTAATGAATAAATATCCGATTTTTTTGTAGCTGTACCACCACGAGCCTGTTCTGGTGATAAATAATGAACTGTACCTAACACCGAATTGGTACGTGTAAAGGAAGTGTCTTCCAATGCCATAGCAATACCGAAATCAGTAATTTTCACATTGTCTTCTTCGTCCATTAAAATATTCTGTGGTTTAATATCTCTATGAATAATTTGATTTTGATGAGCATGGGCAATTGCAGAAGTCAATTGTTTCATGATATTCACGCATTTTGTAGGTGCTAATGGGGCATAATTTTGTATGTATTGTTTTAACGTTTGCCCTTTTACGTATTCCATGACTAAATAATGCATATCACCATCTTCACCAACATCATAAATACTGACAATATTCGGATGTGTAAGGCTAGTGGCTGACAAAGCCTCTCGCTGAAAACGACGATGCATCTCTTGTTCATTTGAAAAATTATAATGTAAAATTTTTATCGCTACATCACGATCTAAAATCATATCATGAGCTAAGTAGACATTAGACATACCACCGCCACCAATGACGTCGAGAATTTTATAGCGTCCACTGATTCTTTTT
>DATMJF010000213.1:0-4319 GCA_035554455.1 Rummeliibacillus sp. | reverse complement strand
TTTGTACAGAAAATTCTTACAATTAAAACAGGGGGGGTGATACTATTTTAACAGCGTTGAATGCGGATAAGCAGTTATTCGTATTGACAAGACAATATGCAAGAGATCAACTGATAGAATTACGCAATCACGAGCAGTTTTACTGTCCCCAATGTCAGGAGCCTGTTCACCTGAAAATTGGACAAGTAATAATTCCACATTTTGCGCACCGCAAACAAAGTAACTGCCAACAAACTTTTTCAGAAGGAGAAACAGCAGTACATTTACTAGGAAAACATCAATTATATGAGATGTTCAAGAAACTACAGTTAAATGTACAATTAGAGCCTTATTTACCGATATTGGCTCAACGGCCTGACGTTCTGGTTGAAAAAGAGCAACAACAATTTGCGATTGAATTTCAATGCAGTACGATTCCTATTCCCCAAATGGAAACTCGTACAATAGGGTATCTGCAAGTAAATATGATCCCTATATGGATTTTAAAAACCCCAAAAGACAAGCAATCTTACAAAGATGGTATTCAACAAATAAAACTATCCCCATTTAAACAACAATTTATCATATATATTCAAAATCATGCGCATATCATTACTTTTGATCCGGAAACAGCGGCTTTTTTATATTTTTCGCATTTAATGCCGATGGGAGGTTATCGTTTTATTGCAAATGTAAAGCATTTATCTATAGAATCTCAACATTTTCCTTTTTTAAATGTTAAAGAGCCTTCCGAAGATGAATTTCGTATCTATTGGCAGCTTTGGAAAAAGAACAGACAACAATTTCTAAAGAGACGATTATTTATAAGTAAAAATGGGGTACAAGATCCCTTTTTACGAGCGTGTTATTTTATGGGCTGTCATGTGGAAAATTTACCGTTATTTATCGGAATACCTATGTCGAAAACAAGCAACTTTTCTGTTTTTGAAGCTGAATGGCAGATGGTATGGTTGTTGTTTTTGTTGGAAAAAGGATACGACTTCAATTATATATCTTCTTACATCATCGATGAATTTAGGAAGATGTATCCAGAATTATTTATAAACAAACATGCTGTGAAATCACTACAAAATTATAATGAAATACTGAAAAAATTAGGTATAACGCATATTAACAGTATATTTGACGAAACAGCGCTATATCGGTATTTATACGTTCAATTTCTTGCAAAGCATTAAGAAAATTGAGAAAATATTAGGGTACTTCGTTTCTCAGGAGCAAATTTAAATAGGGGGTCATATCATGACTGAAAATTTACAAAGCAAAGTATTAAAAAGAGAGGAGGTACCTACCGAGCTAACTTGGAAACTAGAAGATATTTTTGCAACTGATGCTGATTGGGAAGAATCATATAAAGAAATCAGTGAGCTAGGTAAACAAGCTGCTAGTTATCAAGGGACAATTAAAGACGGAGCTGAAGCATTACTTAAGGTTTTACGTTTCCGTGATGATGTATATAGTAAAATAGGTCGTCTCTATGCATATTCTCATATGCGTAACGATCAAGATACAACAAATGCAATTTATCAAGCGATGGATAGTCGTGCGAAAACATTGTATGCCCAAATCTCAACAAGTTTATCTTTCCTAACACCTGAAATTCTATCTTTAGATGAAGCGGTTATTGAAGGATACCTCACAGAAAACGAAGATCTGAAATTATATAAACAAGAAATAGAAGAAATCAATAAAGAACGTCCGCATATTTTACCAGCAGAACAAGAAGCAATCCTTTCACAAATGTCAGAAGTTACAGGTGCATCTTCAAACACATTTAGCATGTTGAACAATGCTGATTTAGAATTTCCTACAATTAAAGATGAAAATGGCAATCAAGTCCAATTAACACATGGTAATTATGTTCACTTTTTAGAAAGTAAAGATCGTTCTGTACGAGAAGCAGCTTTCCATGCAATGTATGGTACGTATGGCAATTTTAAAAATACATTTGCCACTACTTTAACAGGTAATGTGAAAGCACATAATGTCAGTGCACGTATTCGTAAATACGATTCTGCTCGTCAAGCTGCAATGTCTGCTAACAGTATTCCTGAAAAAGTATACGATCAATTAATCGAAACAATTCACAACTATTTGCCGCTAATGCACCGTTATATTTCGTTACGCAAAAAAATTCTTGGCGTTGATGAATTGCATATGTGGGATGTATACACACCATTAGTACCTGAATCTAAAATCGATATGACTTACGAAGAAGCAAAAGGCCATATGTTAAAAGCTTTAGGTGTAATGGGTGGCGAATATGTAGGTATTATTGAAAAAGCATTAAAAGATCGTTGGGTAGACGTTGTTGAGAGTAAAGGAAAACGCAGCGGTGCATACTCATCAGGCTCTTATGGTACAAATCCATACATCTTATTAAACTGGCAAAATAACTTAGATAACTTATTCACTCTTGTACATGAATTCGGCCATAGTGTGCATAGTTATTACACTCGTAATAATCAACCATTCGTATATGGTGATTATTCAATTTTCGTTGCTGAAGTAGCTTCAACATGTAATGAAGAATTATTAAATGATTATCTACTGAAAACAATTGATGATCCAAAAACACGTATTTACATTTTAAATCATTGGTTAGAAGGTTTCCGAGGAACGATCGTTCGTCAAACGATGTTTGCTGAATTTGAACATATTATCCATGACTTAGATCAAAAAGGTGAAGCGCTAACTGCCGAACGCATGACACAAGTTTATTACGATTTAAATAAACAATACTTTGGTGAAGATATGGCAGTAGATGAAGAAATAGGTTTAGAATGGGCGCGTATTCCTCATTTCTACTACAACTATTATGTATATCAATATGCAACAGGTAAGAGTGCAGCCATTGCATTAAGCTCGCAAATATTATCTGAAGGCGATGTGGCTGTAGAACGCTATATTAACAAGTTCTTAAAAGCAGGTTGCTCAGATTACCCAATCAATGTACTAAAAGCAGCAGGAGTTGATATGGAGTCAGCATCTCCTATTGAAGAAGCATGTAAAGTATTCGAACGTAACCTAGATGAACTAGAAAAATTGCTTGCTGAATAATTCTGTATTCTAAGGAGTTGTCCCTAAAAGGATAACTCCTTTTAAAATGGATATAATTCGATATTTAACCTAAAAAAACGAACATATTACTTTTACCTGTACTTTGTTTACTTTATATATGGAATGTTATGATGGAGCGAAAGACGGCGACTCCTGCGGGAAAAGCAAGCCAATCAAGACCCCGCACGAACGTAGTGAGGAGGAGGCTTGATGCTTGCCCGCGGAAAGCGTCCGTCTGTAGCGGAAATGAAAAGTTTATCATTTATTCAATTCAATCGTATAATATTCGTATTTTTTAACTAGAAAAGTATTTATGAAATTGATTCATTAAATTGAAAAAACGGTTTTATATTAAATATTGGGTATTTGTTGGTGTGTTCACCCAATTTTAAACGACAAAATTAGAGGTTATTCTCCAAATATCCATCAAAAAATATATAGTAATTAAATCCTATAAGTTATTATCATCGGCAATTTCATTACATAATATACATAAAGAAAACATCCAATCTATTGGAAACGCTTACTATATGACAACTTTGTGAATATAAGCGTGAACCGTTGCTATATATGGCTTTTCATGCTAAAGTTTAGATGTGAAATAAATCACAAACAAACATACACCCCTTTGTTTGAACGTGAACATTTCTCCCATCCCCTTTGTGAAAAGAAGCATCTCTCGTAGAGATGCTTCTTTTATTTTTGTAAAAAAAGCGAAACCATCAAACATTGAATGTTAAAAAAAAATCCCAATAACGAGGAAAGCCGTCATTGGGATTCAATAGATCGTATTTATTTTAAACGCCAGAGCGATAATTCATCACATGTTATTCGATCAATTTTTTGTTGAAGCATTTTTTTCTTTAATTCACGTTCAGCAGTATTGAGAGAGATATGATAAATAGCTGCAACTTCTTTTGTTGTTAATGTATGATAACGATGGAATAAATCCTCTACTGAAGGTGGTTGTTGACAAACTAGTTTTTCATCTAGTAACTCTTCTAATATCTTTTCATATACTTCATAGGAATAAGTACCAGAAACTTTTAAACCTTCATCTTCTATATTTTCATTGAAGAATACAAAGCTTGGCACTTCCTCTACTTCCATTTCACGAGTAATACATAAATCACTTTGGAATGCACGTGAAGCTTCCATTGAAAGAAAATCAGATTGAAATTCTTCAACATCTAATCCGATTTCTTGTGCAATTTCTTGTAATGTGCTGCACTGGCAGACATTCTTTGTATTAATCAAAG
>DATMJF010000212.1:0-3727 GCA_035554455.1 Rummeliibacillus sp. | reverse complement strand
ATTATCAGTCACATCCCAGCACCAGCTGATACTCGTGAAGAACCTCTTCAATTCCAAGTTGCATTACTTGATTATAATGACTTCGTTGGTCGTATTGGTATCGGTCGTGTATTCCGTGGTACTATCGCCGTAGGGCAATCAGTATCTTTAGCAAAACTTGATGGTTCAGTGAAAAACTTCCGTGTTACGAAAATGTTTGGCTTCTTCGGTTTAAAACGTGAAGAGATTCAAGAAGCATATGCAGGTGATTTAATCGCTGTATCTGGTATGGAAGAAATTAATGTCGGTGAAACTGTTTGTCCGCAAGATCACCTAGAACCACTTCCTCCAATGCGTATTGATGAACCAACTTTACAAATGACTTTCTTAGTAAATAACTCTCCATTCGCAGGTCGCGAAGGTAAATGGGTAACTTCACGTAAAATTGAAGAACGATTACTTTCTCAATTACAAACTGACGTTTCTTTACGTGTAGAACAAACAGATTCTCCAGATGCATGGACAGTATCTGGCCGTGGTGAACTTCACTTATCAATCCTTGTTGAAAACATGCGTCGTGAAGGATACGAATTACAAGTATCAAAACCAAAAGTTATTATTAGAGAAATTGATGGCGTTAAATGTGAACCAGTAGAACGTGTGCAAATCGATGTACCTGAAGACTCTGTAGGTTCAATCATTGAATCATTAGGCGACCGTAAAGGTGAAATGCAAGATATGATCAATGAAGGTAATGGACAAGTTCGTTTAATCTTCATGGTGCCAGCTCGTGGCTTGATCGGTTACACAACTGAATTCATGTCATTAACTAAAGGTTTCGGTATTATTAACCATACATTCGATTCTTATCAACCAGTTGCTTCTGGCCGTGTAGGTGGTCGTCGTAATGGTGCCCTAGTTTCTATGGAGACTGGTAAAGCTACTACTTACGGTATGATGCAAGTTGAAGACCGTGGTGTACTTTTCGTAGAACCAGGTACTGAAATCTACGAAGGTATGGTTGTAGGTCAAAATACTCG
The DNA here is from genome assembly GCA_035554455.1 of Rummeliibacillus sp. GTDB lineage: Bacteria > Bacillota > Bacilli > Bacillales_A > Planococcaceae > Rummeliibacillus. The sequence continues at coordinate 2,708 of DATMJF010000212.1, read as the reverse complement.
TGATAACGACATTACTGTTAACATCACTAAAATGAAACAAAAAACGAACGTTCGTTCTGCTAACAAAGACCAAACTAACGTTATTAAAACACCTCGTATTTTAACTCTTGAAGAAGCGTTAGAATTCTTGGATGATGATGAATACCTAGAAGTAACACCAGAATCAATTCGTCTTCGTAAACAAATTCTTAACAAAAACGAACGCGAAAAAGCTGCTAAAAAAGTACGTAGCGCTGAATAATAATTTTCGCTAGTCGAGGGGAAGGAAGATATCTTGTTTAAGTCCGGTTTATCATTGAAACTGAATTTTATGCAAGTCGCTACATCTACTTCTACAGATGGACATGATCAAGTATTTAATCGTATGTCAGGTGTTTCTCGTTATATTTATGAGAATGCACCAAGCTATTCGGTAGCAGGTTATATTCTATTAGCTGTTATCTTCGTATTAACTGCAATTGTGTATCATCTTGGATTTGCAAGATCAGCATTAAAAAAATGGCAAACAGCTGTGATTTATGTATTCTTGTTCTTTGGATGTATTATATTAACCTTTTTAGCATTCTTCTTACCAATGGTGGAAGGATTAATAGTTGCAGCTTTAGTGCTAATCGTCTACAAAGTTCGTTTACGTAGAGATAAGAAAAGAGAAGCTGCTTCATAAAGAAAAAGAGTTGTCCATTTGGGCAACTCTTTTTTTTACAATGGATCTGTTGATCTCCATTGTTGATTATATAAGGGAAAATTTGAAGTGAAAATGGAGTAGGCGTAGACTCCTGCGGGAACAGCAGGAGGGCACTGAAAAACGATTTTATTTCTAATTTTTATAGTATAAATCTACTATAACATGAAGTGGAATCAGCTTCGCTTTCCGCGGGCGAACCGACGAGCCTCCTCGCTGTGCTCAATAATCGCAGCAAAAAAACTTTTATACTCTATTTTTTGAAACAAAAAACAGAGCATCCAATCGAATGCTCTGTGAAATATTTAAAATTCTTCATCTTCCTGAACTGCACTTCGGATAAAGCGAAATTTACCAGTAGCAAGTCTTGCGTTTGTCTTTTCTGTAATTCGTTCATGACAAGTAGGACACATATAAGTGTGAATAGGACGATTGCGTAATTTCTTAGCTACTGGTGAGAAATCAGGAATTTCGCTAAGAATATCACAGATTACGCATTTAACGCGCATAATAATTTCCCCCTTATTCTACTTGCATCCCTACGATTCCTTTAATAGGATTTTCGTAGTTGGAACCATCTCTTAATAATAAGTAGACAGGACCATCCTCGTTCAGCATTTTACCATCTTTACTAAATTGGAAAATAAACTTTTTCGCATCTTCAATGCTATAACGATGTTGTGTGCCATTGTTTGTTTCAAATACAACAGTTGTTGCACCTTCTTTTGGTTCAGCATTATTAATGAAGGGTTCAATTTTAATACCGAAAGTACCTGTCATCATTTCCTTACGATCAAATTTACGCTCGGTTTTTAAAGTTGGTGGGAAAGTAGCACCTTCCATAATTTCACGAGACCAGAATTTTCCCGCTTTTTCGATATATTCTTCATCAGGATCTACCTCTTCAGGCTTTTCGATGAAATACTTTTCTAAATCTAGCTTACGGTCATCAAAAATCCAAACTGTAGGATCTAATGTAATTTGAAAGTTGACTGCACCCTTAACTTGAATGATGGATTCCATAGATTTTCCTCCTTCGATGTTCCATTTCATTTCTAAGTATAACGCTTTTTATCAATGGATAGAAAGAAATAATATTATGATTCTCAATTTGGAATATAGATGCTTGCATTTTTCCTTTGCAAAAGATAAACTTTATTAAGATAGAGTTGAAGAAATATCAGGTAATGGGGGCGTCCTCATGGATACAAAATCACAAAGTTCGTATCAGGAGAAAGCATTGGAACTCCTAATTGCCGATGCGGATAAAATAGCAAAATTAATAAGAGTGCAAATGGAACATTTGACAATGCCACAATGCCCTTTGTACGAAGAAGTTTTAGATACGCAAATGTTTGGTTTATCTCGAGAAATTGACTTTGCAGTTAAGCTAGGTTTGCTTGAACGTGATAAGGGAAGAGGAATTCTCGATTCACTGGAAAAAGAGTTGTCTGCATTGCATGATGCATTCACCGAGAAATAAGTAAAAAACTCAAACACAAAGCTGTTTGGGTTTTTTTGCTAGATAAGATATGAGGTAATTACATGAAAACTTATTTCAAAAAATATGCTAAGTATTTTGACTACCCTTTGTTTTTTACATATGTTTTATTATGCTTGTTTGGATTAGTGATGATTTATAGTTCAAGTATGTTCTGGGCTGTCAATACATTACATACAACGCCAGATTATTTTTATAAAAAGCAACTGATGAATTTATCGCTTGCAGCCGTAGCCTTTTTTATAGGTTTTATAATACCTTATAAGCGCTATAAGGATAGAAATATGATGATGTTGATTATTGCTACCATGCTTTCTTTGTTGATTGCCGTATTTTTATTTGGCTATAGTCCAAGTAATTCTGGTGCAAAGAGCTGGCTTAATTTTGGGTTTGCAAATTTACAACCTTCCGAACTTACTAAACTAGGAATTATACTTTACTTTTCAGCTTTTTTTGCGAAGAAAAGAGAAACTGGAAAATTAGATGTTATTAATGAGTCAATTGTGCCACCGTTATTGGTTTTTG
>DATMJF010000211.1:0-2479 GCA_035554455.1 Rummeliibacillus sp. | reverse complement strand
ATGCTGTGCAATAGAAGCTATGCTCAAACTTAAGAGGATGAATACCTAACTCCTCAGCAGTAAATTGATCGAAGATTTTTTGTGCATCATATGTTCCATAGTAATCACCAACACCTGCATGATCACGACCGACGATAAAATGCGTGCAGCCATAGTTTTTACGTACAAGCGCATGGAAGATTGCTTCTCTTGGCCCTGCATAACGCATGGCAGCAGGGAAAATACCTAGCTGTACGCGATTTTTTGGATAATAATTTTCAAGCAATACCTCATAACTCTCCATTCGCACCTCTGCAGAGATATCATCAGATTTAGTTTCACCGACTAATGGATTTAAAAAGAGGCCATCAATTGTTTCTAAAGCTGCCTTTTGAATATATTCATGCGCACGATGAACAGGATTACGTGTTTGGAAGCCTACGATTGTATCCCAGCCCTTTTCATCAAAAATGGCGCGTGTTTCAGCTGGTGTAAACGTATAGTCCTCAAATGCAGGCTCCTCTCGGTGAATTAATGTAATTTCTCCTCCCACATATGTATTTGGTCGAGAGAAAAGCTTGGCTACACCAGGATGTGCCTCGTCCTTTGTTCCATAGACATTTTCAGCCTCATTTTGCTTATCGGGTGTATAAATAGAGGAAACCTCAATGACACCATATGTAACGCCATCTTTTTCGAGCTTTACAGTATCGCCAATTTCAATAGTTGATAATTCATCGTCTGCAACGGGTAACGTAATTGGAATACTCCAAACTGTTTCATTCGCTAGTCTTAATCGTTCAACTACTGAATGATAATCCTCCTCATTAAAGAAACCCATAATTGGGCTATAGCCACCAATACCAATTAGCTCTAAATCACTTAACGCGATTGCATCAAGTGTAATCGTTTTTTCAACTGAAGTAATATTTAGTGATGGATTATAGCGAGATACTAACGTACCACCATGTGCTGCGTTTGTCATCTTCAATTCCTCCTCTAGTTAGCCGTGTAGGCCACATTCTGTTTTCCCTGTATTTTGCCAACGTCCTGACCGTAAATCATCTGCCGTCCACGCAGGTTTTGTACATTTTTCGCAGCCAATGCTTGGATAGCCTTGATCATGTAAAGCGTTATACGGAAGATTATGTTTTGAGACATAACGCCAAACATCCTTCCACGTCCAATAAATGAGCGGGCAAACTTTAACAGCTTCAAATTTTGGATCTCTATTAAAATACTCTGTATTTGCTCGTGTTGGACTTTGCTCTCTTCTTAGTCCTGAAATCCAAGCAGTTGCATCGGATAATTCCTCATGTAGTGGCTCAATCTTTCGAATGCGGCAGCATTCATTTGGATTGGTTTCCCATAGCTTATCGCCATATTGGAATACCTGCTCCTCGAGTGATAACTTTGGCTGCTTCAGCTCAATTTGAAGACTTGGATATTTTTCTTTCACCTTTTGAATCGTGTCGTATGTTTCCTTAAAATGAAGATTCGTATCTAAAAAGACGATTCTTGCATCAGGCTTTACTTTTGCAATTAGATCAATAAGTACAATTCCCTCAATTCCAAAGCTACAGCCATATACGAGCTTGCCCTTATATGTGTCATAGCTCCACTTCAATACATCGAGCGCTCCCTTATAAAGAGGATCCTGCTCGATTGCAGGAATTTCCGCTTCTTCAAATGTTTTAAAAGTAAGCATTTGTCATCCTCCTCCCATGAAAAAAGGCGCTCTAATGGCTTGAACCATTAAAAGCGCCTCCAGTTGTCTGGTTAGCAAATATGCAATTGATTCACGAATAAGTGAATTGTTTCGAAGTATAAATCATACATAACCAACCTGTCAACTAGTATTCTAAAAAAACAGAATACAAAAAATATTTTTTAATTCTTAGTTGACTAATTGGAAATATGTGTTTTAATATTACGTAAAGCAAAACGAGCTGATCAGACAAACTGAAGGCTACACTCAATGGCACTGAAAATGCAGCATTGATTGTAGCCTTTTTCATTTTTTACTATGTCTGTAGCCTATTAATACTATCAATGCTTTTACGGATCAATACCAAAATCTGTGCTTGATTATTAATGCGTTTGGTACAAAATACATGGAACGAGTGACGAGGAGGCTCAAACCACGCCCTCGGAAAGCGTACGCCCGCAGCAGAATGGGTGTTCAAGTACATATTTTGGTGAAGAGACGCTTTTACTGAACAAAAATTAAAAGTTTAAAGGAGTGTGACAAGTATATGAAAACCACAAAAAAATTCGCTGCATTTTTCGCTGCAAGCTCACTGGCAATGGTGATTGGTGGGTGTTCTAGCTCTGATCAAAAGGGCTCAGCAAGCACTGATCAAACAATTAATTTACTAAATGTATCCTATGATCCAACACGAGAATTGTATGAAGAGATCAACAAATCCTTCACAAAAGAATGGAAACAAAAAACAGGACAGACCGTTAAAATTCAGCAATCTCATGGTGGCTCTGGAAA
>DATMJF010000210.1:0-5079 GCA_035554455.1 Rummeliibacillus sp. | reverse complement strand
GCTTTTGGCATCCCAGTAATTTCTCCACAAAGCATCAAATATTCAAAAGCAGTCATATAAGGATAGTACGCTGGTACATCTGGTAAGTAGCCAATATAACGATTTGTAGGGGAATCTCCGTAAATAACCTCTTCATTAAATATGCGAATCTTCCCATTTGAAGTGGGGAGGAGGCCTAAAATCATTTTCAATAGTGTTGTTTTACCTGCACCATTTTGACCAAGCAAACCAAAGATCTTTCCTTCATCTAAAGTGAGGCTTATATTGTCAATTACAAGATGTGAACCAAAAGATTTCGACAGATGATCTAGTGTTAAAATGCTCATGCTTCTCTCCCTCTCCCAAATATAAAGTATACGATTGGGCCAATAATTTGGAGGAAGAGAACGATGACAACCCACATCGCTTTATTGCCAAACCGATAATTCGGATGTTTTACAACATGAACCAAAGCAACAATAGCAAGAGTCAATTCCAAAATAACTAATGGGATGATAAGTGGTAATGCTTCTTGTAAAGTCATATTAATCACATCCTAACTTATGTTTTAAATTGGAGAGCATAGATTTAATATCTTTGCGTTCAAGTAAAGGCTTGAAAATTGGATTATTAGTAATACTCGTGATTAGACTTGTTTTAATTGTTTGTTCATCACGTGGTGCATTAGAACCGAGATCAAGCTCTCTTGCAAGCCATTCATCAATTAAATCAAAAAATACATCACCATGTAATGCGATAGGAAATTCAATCGTTTTGCACACTTCACCATATTTTTTTACCATTTCGGCAGCCTGGTCATCATTTTGTTGCATCACATAGCCTTGTGCGGCAATTAAATAGAAGACCAATGTACTGTTAAAGTTTAGATTTTTCACATCAAAAGTTTCAATAATATCTTCGATGCGGTTTACAATTTCTTTAAATTGTTCTGGCTTATCAGAATGCATCATCAAATAATTCGGGGCAATTGCTAAAAGTCCAATAATATATTGGAACATGCTGACTTGCAATGTTTCTTTAGCTTTTTCTGGTTTTTGTAAAAGCTGAAATGCATTGGCTACAATAATTTCGTTTCCTATATAAGGCTCCACGTCATTCCCTAGAAGTTCTAATACTCGCTCTGGGTTTTTTAAGACAAGTTGACAATGTGCTTCAAGTGACCCTGCTTGGCGAACAAGACGAAGATCCTCGGAGTTTTCCTCTATCCGATGACATAGCTCAATGGCCTTATTTATCACATCTTGCTGTTTTTCACCTGCCATTGGCTGATAGTTCAGAAGCAATACAGTCATTTGCATTAATAATGGAAAACAAGCATAGTATTCGTCAATTATTGTTTGAATACGGATATAAACCTCATCAAATGGTTTTGTTGCAAATTCTTGAGATAATTCGACATACAATTTCTGTATATCTTCTTTTGTCATCTGCGGTTTATAGCCAAGTAATTCATCAATCGATAAATTAAAATAGGTCGCAAGCTTTGGTAACAATAATATATCAGGATAACTCAGGCCGGTTTCCCATTTCGATACAGCAGCTTTTGACACGCCAACATATGCAGCAACTTGATCTTGTGTTATCCCTTTTTGCTTGCGTAAAGCAGAAATGGTATTTGCAAACTGTAAATCTTTCATTTCCATCAACTCCTTTATATGTTCAGTATATCCATGAAATAGGAATAAAACGATGGAATTATAGTAGAATTTAGTTAAAAAAATCAACTGATGAGATACTGGTAATGAAAATTGGAAGAAAATAAAACCTTTGTTATTGAAAAAATATGTAAATTGGTTAAAATAGGAATAATATAACAAATGAGAAAGGGAGTGGATAAATGGTGAAACAATTGACAAGTGGCAAAATCATACTAAGAGAGATGAAAGAAAGTGATTGGATAGATGTACATACGCATCGCAAGCGATTGTATGCCAATATCAACCATGGGGGCCGAATACGGAGATAGAATCACAAGCTTTTGTAACTCAGGTTGTAATGGATGCTAAACAGGATAGAAGAACTCGATTTGTGTTTGCTATTATTGAAAAGGAACATGGAGAAATGATAGGAGCAGGAGAGATTAATATTCGAGATTTCCAAAATAGAGAAGGAGAAATCGGATATATCGTTAATCCAGATTATTGGGGTAAGGGAATTGCTACAGAAACGGCAAAACTTCTAATTGAATTTGGATTTTGTCAATTAAATCTGCATCGCATTTTTGCTACATGTGATCCTAGAAACATGGCATCGGCTAAGATTCTTAAAAAAATTGGAATGATACAAGAAGGCAGGATACGAGAGGATTTATTATTAGAAACGGGTTGGCGTGATTCATTTCTTTATAGTATTTTGGAGCATGAATGGCTTGAAATTTATCATTAATTGTACACGTAAGGTATGAAATTTTTTGTCTTATCGGAGGGGAGAGTAGTAATGGAGAAAAAGAAGTTGAACCCAGTCGAAGCAGCCCATCTTTTTATACATAAACATTTTCCAAATTGCCAAGGTGCTATATTAGCTGGGAGTGTAGTTCGTGGTGAGGAAACAGAGACATCTGATCTCGATATTGTTATTTTTGATCAAAATGTTCTTTCATCCTACAGGGAGTCTTTAATTGAGTTTGATTGGGCTATTGAGGTCTTTGTACATAATTTATTTTCTTATAAGCTCTATTTTGAAAATGATATTAAAAGAGCGAGACCTTCACTGCCTAAGATGATTTCTGAAGGGATTATTCTAAAAGATGAGGATGTAATGGGTTCAATCAAAAAAGAAGCGAAGGAATTATTAGAGAAAGGCCCAGAGGAATGGACAGAAGAAACAATTAGAATAAAACGCTATTTTATTTCAGATACACTGGATGATTTTATAGGCTGTACCAATAGAGCAGAAGATTTATTTATTGCTAATACACTTGCTGAAATGGTAAGTGAATTCGTATTAAGAACAAACCGTAAATGGATTGGTACATCAAAATGGGTAGTACGTTCATTAAAAAATTATGATGAAGAATTCACCCATGATTTTGTCTATGCTTTTGATGTTTTTTATAAGACAGGTGACAAAAGTATAGTAATCGAATTGATAGAAAAAGTTTTGAAACCTTATGGCGGGAAATTGTTTGAAGGTTTTTCACTGGGAAAAGGATTGCTATAGCTTTTAAAAAAACGAATTTAATAATACTGGATTATGAGTAGTTATCAAACTCAAAAAAAATGGCTATTATTTTCATATAGTAGCCATTTTTTGTTTAGATAATAAAAAATACTAATATCATTATTATTCGTTTTTTTAGCTACTCAATATTAAAATCACCTTTTATGCGCTATATTTCAGGAATAATGGTAACTGCTATCGTATGTGTTGGAACGTCAGGATTGTTATTGTTTCTTTTGTAGTACTTAATCATTAAATCATTTAAATCGTGTTGGAAATTCACAAATTCCTGTTCCTCGAGTTTCAATTCTACAAGAGAAAAAGTTGAACGATCTTCTGTACAATTTTTTTGTTTTAGTGTTGAAAGATAATTTTGATATTGTGTTAATAGAGTAAGTTGGTAATTAGATACGTAACTCAATTTTTCTTCATCTGTATATTTTTTCAACTCCTCCGAGTTAAGTCGAGCTGCTTCTTCGTTTAGCGTATAGTATTTTTCGGAGACGGATCTAACTTTTTTTTCTTTGATAATTTTAATAACCCCGGCATCATGTAAAACTTGAATGTGTCGATATAATGTTGCCTGAGGAACATCTTTAATGATTTTTACCATTTCAAGTGGTGTCAAACCTTTTTCTTTGTTTCTCATTAGAGCCTGGACTATTTTTAATCTTACAGGATGCATTAAAATCTCAGCTTTATTCGTCATTTTTTACTCCTTTTGTAAATAGTAAGATTTTATTTTTTTTAAGCAATAATATTATCAATATTAATAATAAAAAATATTATCATAAAATTTGGTAAAAAAACAACTGCAAATGAGAAGTCTTTATGTTATATTATCATTATCGATAATGATAATGAAATAACGGAAGGAGAAATGAAATGAAGCTACATTATGGTTTTGATGACTTGAAAGGTTTCGATTGGATGGCTATTTTGCCGATTGTTTTGCCAATTATGATTGTTGGTTTAATTTTGATACTTATAGCTTTGATCGATTTATATCGGCATCGAGAGATAAGGGAGAATATTTTATTATGGACTATTGTAATTTTGTTTTTTAACACAATTGGTCCAATTTTATACTTTACAATCGGTCGCAAAGGAGGAAGGGCATAATTGAAATTAGAAATAAAGAATGTGACAAAAAAGTTCAAGGATAAGGTAGCGGTCAATAATTTTTCATTGGAATTTGAAACAGGACAATGTATTGGGCTTATTGGTCCAAATGGTGCAGGGAAATCTACACTCATTAAAATTATCGCAGATATTCTAATCGCTGATCAGGGAGAAGTTCTTCTTGATGGAAAGAAAATTTCACATATGAAGCGAGAGATAGGGTATCTTCCGCAATATCCTGATTTCTTCTCATGGATGACAGCTAAAGAAATACTATTTTTTATGGGGGGCTTATCAGGTATACCGAAAAAGGTATTAGTTAAAGATATACCAGTAATTTTGGATAAAGTAGGACTTTCTAAAGAACACAATAAAAAAGTTCAAACATTTTCAGGGGGTATGAAGCAAAGGTTGGGTATTGCACAAGCACTTCTTCATAAACCATCTCTTATAGTCATGGATGAGCCAGTTTCTGCATTGGATCCCATAGGTCGTAGAGAGGTGTTAAATTTAATCCAAGAAATTAAACATGAAGCGACTATATTATTGTCCACTCATATATTAAGTGATGCAGAAGAGATATGTGAACGCTTTGTAGTCATGAAAGACGGAATTAAAATAGAAGATACAACATTGGCAGAATTATTAAATAGAAATTGTGAACCGGTAATGCATCTTGAAATTACTGCTAAAGATTTAGGGTGGGTTCAGATGATTAGAAAGCTTCCATATGTAAAACACGTGGAGTTAATAGGGAATAGAGTCAAAATTTCAATGGATAATATTCAGAAAAATAAA
>DATMJF010000209.1:0-2857 GCA_035554455.1 Rummeliibacillus sp. | reverse complement strand
CCAATAGAAATTACTTTCTTCTCCTTATAAGAACTATCATTCCAACTAATAATAATCCCCCCTATATTTTTACAAAATTCTGATAACTTACTTTATGTTTCCCTTCTAATAAAAACAACTATTTTTTCAATTTATTGTTATGATATTTTACTTTAAACGGAATCTAATAAAATACTATTTTACATAAAAAACTATGTCATATTTCCTAACACACTTAATGTTTTTTTAAACCGTTACAAATATACTAAAAATGAATCCAATTTCAAAATTAGTTACCGGATTTGATAAAACATTAAGGGGGTTAAATATGAAATTCAAGAAAACCTTAGCTCTGCTTCTTTCCAGTGTATTATTTGTAGGCGTCTTAGCTGGTTGCTCTTCCAATTCTTCCAAATCAAATGGGAATTCGTCATCAAACGGAAAAACAGTCATTAAAATTGCTACGCAAACACCATTATCAGGTGGGTCAGCTATTATTGGCGAAGCAATCAAGCTCGGTGCCCAATTAAAGTTGGAACAGGAATCTGATAAATTTAAAGAATTAGGCTTCACCCTTCAACTTGAACCTTATGATGACCAAGCCGATCCGAAAAAAGGCGTTTCAAATGCTAATTTAATAGGTGCAGATAAACAAATTTATGGTGTTATCGGTCATTACAACTCAGGGGTTGCCATTCCATCCTCAGAAGTATATGAAAAGTATCATATTGCTATGGTATCTCCAGCGAATACAGCCGTTGACGTAACAGATCGAGGTTTAAAAACCGTTAATCGTATCGTAGGACGAGATGATTTCCAAGGACCTGCTGGAGCAGAGTATGCAGTTGAAACATTAAAGGCAAAGAAAATTTTTATCATTCAAGATAAAACTGCCTATGGATCTGGATTAGCGAAGGAATTTAAAGCTGCTGCAGAAAAACTTGGTGCACAAATCGTCGGATATGAAGGCATCACAGTTGGTGAAAAAGACTTCAACGGCGTTATTAACAAAGCTAAAACTACTAATCCAGATGTACTTTACTTCGGAGGAATATATGCAGAGGGCGGCTTAATTATTAAACAAGCCCGTGAAAAAGGGATTAATGTTCCTATTATGGGTGGCGATGGGATGGACTCTTCAGGTTTAGTCGATATCGCTGGAGATAAAGTGGCTAATACGTATATTACTTCAGTTGCAGGTGATAGTACGACCACAGAATCCGGTAAAAAATTCATTGAAGAATACAAAGCAAAATTCAATAAACAACCCGAATCTTACTCTGTATATGGCTACGATGCCATGGGGGTATACCTTCAAGGACTTGAAAATGCAATTAAAGCAAACAATAATAAGCTACCTACTAAGGAAGCAGTAGCAGAAGCTGTTCGTTCGATTAAAGACTTTAAAGGGGCTTTGACTAACATATCATTTGATGATAAAGGGGATAACGCAAATGCAAAAATTTATCTATATAAATTTGATAAAGCTAGTTATCCAGCAGTACTAGAGGCAGAAATCAATAAAAAATAGTGATCTATAAAAGGGTGTTGAGATGTTTCTACGTTTCAACACTCTTACTTGTAAATGAGATAAAGTTAGGGGGATTTGCATGCTTCATGAAATGATACAAAGTTTACCTCAAGTTTTAATTGATGGACTTACATTAGGTACAGTTTATGCTGTTGTTGCGCTAGGGTACACGATGGTATATGGAATTTTACAATTAATTAATTTTGCTCATGGGGAAATTTTTATGACAGGTGCATTTATCGGTACAGCATTTCTCCTCATTTTCACTAATATTGGATGGATCTCATCAATTCCAGCAATTCTATTGCTTATTTTAGTATTATTGACAACCTCAATTTTAACTGGCTTTCTTGGAATGGGGATAGAAAGAGTCGCATACCGCCCTCTCCGTAATGCCCCAAGATTAATTCCACTTATTACTGCCATCGGTATTTCCTTTGTTTTGCAAGACATTGTTCGCTTTATAGCTGAATTAACAAAAGGAAATTATATTGTTACAGGACCTTCACTATTTACAAAACAAATAGAAATTCACACTTCTTCAATTTCAAGCATTTTCCACGATTCAAGCTTTAAATCTTCTTTTTTCATTGTTTTGATTACTGCGATTCTTTTGATGATTATACTTGATTATTTTGTTAATAAAACTAAATGGGGAACAGCTATGCGTGCCGTTGCTTTAGACAGAGAAACAGCCTCACTAATGTCTATTAACGTAAATAAAGTAATTTCGATTACTTTCTTCATCGGTTCAGCATTAGGTGGTGCAACAGGTGTATTATTTGCAGTTCAATATGGGACAATCGATCCGTACATCGGATTTATACTTGGTCTTAAAGCATTTACAGCTGCCGTTTTAGGCGGTATTGGTAATATCCGTGGTGCCATGATTGGAGGAATCCTTTTAGGTGTCATGGAGATGTTCGCTTCAGCAAACTTATCATTATTAACCGGTGGTGTTTTTGGCGCCGAATATAAAGACGTTTTTGCCTTTGCAATTCTAATATTGGTTCTAATCTTTAAGCCAGAAGGTTTATTAGGTAAACCTGTGGCTGAGAAAGTGTAGGTGAAGATAATGAAAGAAAAATTATCATTATTTCGACTACAGAAATGGCCACAAATAATATTATTCACCTTATTTGTTGCTGTGACATCCACAGCACTTTATTTGTCACAAAAGTCCGTAATATCATTTTTACTATTACTCTCTTCCCTATTACTGCTTTACTATATGAATCTAAAAAACGTAACAAAATGGATTATGGGTTCTGTATTGTTATTTATCCTAATCCCACTCGCGTCTAGCGGTGGACCAGCCTTTCAATCCTATATGGAAGTTGCTACAAT
>DATMJF010000208.1:0-7749 GCA_035554455.1 Rummeliibacillus sp. | reverse complement strand
TTGATCGTTCCTGCATACACAGTATCACCAATTGTTTTATCAACTGGAATCGATTCTCCTGTAATAGAAGCCTGATTAATACTTGATTCACCTTGAATGATTTCACCATCTAATGGAATTTTATCTCCAGGCTTAACAATGATCATTTCACCAACTGTAATATTCTCAACTGGTTTTTTGATAATCTCTGAACCCACTTGGACCCAAGCTTCTTGAGGAGCTAAATCCATAAGATTACGAATTGAATTTCTTGTTCGTTCAATTGATTTTGTTTGTAGGAAATTACCGATGGCAAATAACCAGACAACTGTAGCACCTTCAAACCATTCTCCAATAATAGCAGCTCCAATAGCTGCAGCAGACATGAGAACATTCATATCCAGTGAACGACTTTTTATGGAATAAAATGCACTCTTTACAGGTTTAAATCCACTGATGATCATCGCTATTGCATAGAGAATTGTGGATATCCATGTAGAAATATCATATAAAGATCCAATAAAACCAAGAGCAATTAAAATACCTGAAAAAACGATTAAGTTATTTTCACCTTTACTATTTTTCTTCTCAGCCACTTTATTTATTGAGGGTAATGAAGCCTCGTAACCAATTTTTGATACCTCAGAAATAATATCATCCACATTACCCGAATGTTCGATTTTCATTTTACCAGTTGAAAAGTTGACACTAGCACTTTTTACGAAATCAAGAGTGTTTAAATGATTTTCAATACTCTTAGCACAGCTACTACAGTCCATTCCTGCAATATCAAATGTTTTAATATTGCTTTTCTGATTTAAGGGCTCTGCAGAATATCCAAGTTTTTTAATCTCACTCTCAATAGGGATGAATGCATCAAGTTTATTAGCAGCCACCTGCATTTTGGCTGTACTGAAGTTAACTGTCACCTCATTAATATCTTTTAGTTTACTTAAACCTTTTTCAATGGTTTTACCACATGCTGCACAATCCATTCCGTACACTCTATACGCCATCTTTTCTCCAGAAGAAAATGAATTAGAATTTGCTTGTTCTGTGGATTGTTCATTATCACTACAACAGTTTGATGTTACTGAACAGGTATCTTCTTTCACTGATTTTGTACTACAAGAACAAGTATCAATTTCTAAATTAGTCTTATTAGAATGGGAACTGCTACAGCAACTTGATTTTTCTATTTTATTTACCGAATCCTTCGATAAATTATTGCTACAACAACTATCTCCTTCTTGTTTGATAGTAAGCTTTAGAGGTGTGGTAGCATGATTGGTGCAACAACTTGAATCCTCTTGTTTTGTATTTAATTTATCAGAAGAGCTACAACAATCATCTTTAGTATTATCAGTAGGTTTATTTGAGCCACAACATTGATCATCCAATATAATCACTCCTAGTCTATATGGTGTTTACAACATGCTACATCACTTTGAACATCCTCAAGAACTACATCGAACATCGTTAATAATTCTCTAATTTCTTGATTTCTTAAACCGTAATAGCAATATTTTCCTTCATTTCTTCCAACGATAATTCCGCAACCTTTTAAACAGGCAAGGTGTTGTGAAATGTTCGACTGATTCCCTTTAATTTCTTCTACAATTTGAGAAACAGTTTTTTCTTGATTTTTGATACATTCTAAAATTTGAATCCTTGTTTTATTAGAAAATCCATGAATTAGTTTGACTTTCATGTCTATATTGATATTCTTCATACTATTTCCTTCCTCCTAACATATTAGCCAAATCTAATGTGTTTTGTTATTATTATATTAGTTCTGACTAATATGTGTGTCAATAAAAAACATAATCAAGTTGGAAAAGAAAAAGATTAAAGGAGAGAATGAAGGATGAAAAAAGGATACATAAAATTATGCCTTTTATTAATTGCAACAGTATTGTTAACTGCGTGTGGTAATAAATTTGAGGCTGAAACAGACTGGAAAGTTGAAAATTTCAAATCAACGAATCAAAATGGCAATGAAGTTTCTTTAGACAACCTAAAAGGGAAACCTTGGCTTGCGATGTTTATCTTCACAAATTGCGAAACAGTTTGTCCACCTATGACCGCGAATATGACGGATGTTCAAAAAGCTTTTGAGAAAAAGGATTTAAAAGACTATAATATCGTTGGATTTAGCATCGACCCAGAAAATGATTCACCGAAATTGTTAAAAAAATATTTGGCGCAGTATCCAGTACCAGATAATTCAAAGTGGAATTTACTTACTGGTTATTCTCAAGATGATATTGAAGATTTGGCAAAGAAATCTTTCCAAACGTTGGTGAAGGATGATCCAAATTCAAACCAGGTGATTCATGGTACGAGCTTTTATTTAGTCAATCAAGAAGGAGTAGTAGTGAAAAGCTATAGTGGCTATCAAAATGTACCTATTGATACTATTACAACAGATATGGAAGCATTAATTGAGGATGGTAAATAATTTATATTTTCTCAGATGAACTCTCTTAAAATCAGAATTATTAGTCAAACTAAGGGGAGCGTTGATCCAAGATAGCCAAACTTCGATGAAACTAAAAGGATCTCTAGTAGAGACTTAAAACCTTTGATCTTACTATTTTTTCTCATTGTAAGCACCTTTTTTGTTAGTCTTTGAGGAGATATAGCTATCCAATGAGATTAAGTGAATCTATACTTTTGATGGCCTACACTTGTCAAAAAATAAGGAGAGGGAAGTAATGAATAATTCTTGGAATAGAATTATATATAGATCCTGGTCACCAATTTATGATAGAATTTTTAATTCTGGTGTTTTCTTAAAAGCTCGAAGACAAATTTTTCAGCAGACACCTTTCAAAAGTGGTCAAAAAGTTTTATTTGTGGGTGTAGGAACAGGTGCTGATTTGGAGTTAATTAACCCATCGGATTTGAATATAACTGCAATTGATTTTTCACCTGATATGCTAAAACAGGCAAGTGAAAAATTCAAGAACTCCTCTATAAAGTTCTTAGAAATGGATGCTCAAAATATGAAGTTTGAAAATGAAACATTTGATTATGTGGTTGCCAGTCTTATTCTTTCTGTTGTACCTGATACGGATAAGTGTTTCACAGAAATGACGAGAGTCTTAAAAAAAGCAGGAATAATAATTATTTTTGACAAATTCGTATCTAATGAACATAAATTATCTTTACCAAAAAAACTTCTTAGACCATTAATTAAAGTATTAGGAACAGATATTGGGTTGAATTTTGAAGAGTTATATTATAGAAACAATACAAATCTAACGATAAATGAAGATGAAAATGTAATGATGAATGGTTTGTACAGAAAAATAGTAATTAGTAAAATTGATTGATTTTATTTTTGAACCAATTTTAAAGGGTCCCTATTCTCCATAAGCACCATAAAGATACGTTATATTTGTTGCTACTGTTGAATGACAATAAAGTCGGGTACTGGACAACAAAGTTAGGTACTGTACATTCAATCGAAATATTTAACGTAAATCACGATTCAATTTTTATTGGATCGTGATTTTTTTGTGGCATAAAGGATTTTTCCAATTGGTCGAGAACTAGATTAATATTGTCTTTTTAATCTTATGAATTATAATTCTTAATCTAACGAGAGTTTAGTGTCTTGAATTTTTCCTTGCTTTAGATGAACTGATTTTGTTTTTGGATGTGTTGAAATTTATATACAGTTTACTCATATGATTTATTGATGGGGGGGAAGTGTATGAAAAAGTTTATATTCACTTTAATAGCAATAGTTGGGGTAGCTGTTGGCATTTATTTTGTTATTGGGTTATTGAATTCTAACCCTCCTAAACCAATTATTACTGTTGAAGGGAAAAAAGTAGAAGTGGCACAAGGATCATATTGTTGGAAAGGACTTATTAATGCTAAGTGTGTTGATACGGTTTCACCGCACGAAATTATTAATTCTGAAAACCTTAAACCTGTGGTTGCATCAGCGCAATCCCAATTGAAAATAGAATATAAAAATGAGCCAATAGAAAATACATTAGGAGTTAATAGGTTGATTAATAATGAAGAATCAGAGAGTGTTCCAATAAATAATAATGTAATACTATTGCCAAAAGAAAAAGGAAAATATGTATATAATGTTTTTGCGAGTTGGGATAACGGTAGTTCAAATTATGTCTTCGTTGTAGAAGTTAGATAATAATTTTAATTAATTCAAAATCCCTTCACATCACTGAGTATAGTTTCACAGCCATTTTTTGAATTTATTGTACTAATGTAGAAGTTTAGTTGAAGAAGAAATGATAAAACAGACAGGGATTTAAGTGAAGCTGAAAAAATATTGGGAGTGACATGGTAATGGAAATAATTATTTATGGCTTTGTTGGTTTAATTACACTTTTTCTTATTATTGCATATGCCGTTCGAATTGGTATTGATACTTCACAACAAGTTAAAGCTTTAAGATCCGAACTTAAAGAAATAAAAAAACAAATTAAAGATTTAGAGGAAAATAAGCCATAGATTTTATTAAAAAATAATGGTTGTGTTGATCTTGTGTTGATCCAAGAAGGATTTTACCCCAGCTGCAGTTATAATAAAATCATTTAAAAAATGGTCAACCAGAAATATCTGGCTAAACTAATAATACGAACTACCAGGCTAGTTTAAAAAAGGTCTCAATATTAATTTGTATATGGTATAATTTACTAAATTGGTAACTTTATATCTATTTAGTTGCTATTTTTGCATTTAATGTTGAAATTATTACTACTCTTACACATCACTGTCCATATAGGGATATCGAACTTGAAGAAAAGATGATAGTTTACAGCATTATTGATTAAGATAGGTATGATTTAAAGAAACAACTGGAAAAATTGTAATTAAGGTTGTTTAAAAAAGAGAATGCTGAGGTAAATTCTTTCTCTTGTTGTTCTAAGGAAGTTAACCTCAAATATAGAAACTTTGTAATGAGAGGATACTATTATGAAGAAAGTAATGGTCGTTGGAGCTTCAGGAGTTCTTGGTAGGTTAGTTTGTAAGGAGTTACTTCGAATATTTAACAATCAAGTGACTTTAGTAGTAACAGATTATAAAGAGGATAGAGGTGAAAAATTAGCAAAGTCTTTTAATCAGGAAGTTATATTTCAATATTTAGATATAACAAATAAAGAGAATATATCAAAGGTAATTAAAAATATCGACATTGTAATCGTTGTATTAAAACAACAAAACCCATATATTCAAAAGGCCTGTATAGAAAATAATATTATATGTATAGATGTAACTCCGTTTTCTGATTTTGCAAAGAAAATACAATCATTATATCAAGTTACAGAAAAAAATGAAGTTGGTTCTATTGTAATGTCTGGATTCTTTCCTGGATTATCTGGATTAATGGTGAAAGAAGCAGTTTCAAATTTTCAAGAAGTAACTGAAGTAAATATTGGATTACTGCAAAATACGAATGCAGAAGCTGGAATTTCTGGTATTTTGGATATGTTAAAAATCATTTCTCAACGTGTTCATTATTATGAAGATGATAAAATAGAAAATATATCAGGATTTACAACAAAAAGAAAGATGTATTTTGAACAATACAATGAAAAAGAAGTAAGATTAATAGACCATGCTGAAAAGGATTTTCTAAGACAAAAACTAAAGGTTGAAAAAATAAACTATTGGACTTCCTGGAATAAGAATTTTTTTAATAAACAAATCTCCTTACTAAAAAAACTTGGGATAATTAATACTATTGTTAAGTTAAATAACAATAAGTTCCTTTCAAAAATTGTTAAACATAATCCCACTAAAAATGAAAATGCTTTTCTTACTGTTGAGGTAAAAGGAAAAATCGACAATAAAGACAGGATAAAGACGTTAACCCTCTCTACCTTTTCTGATTATCATACAACAGCAATGGTTACAGCTGTATTGGCAAAAGTTACTGTACATAAAAAGATTGAAGGTGTAGTTTGCCCATTTGAAATAATTGATTTAAATGAATTACTTTCAGAAATAAATTGCAAAGACATCATTCTAAAAGAGTTTATTAAATAAGAAGTTAACTACTCGTTTTTATGTTTACTTTTATTATTATACTTAAAATAACGGGGCAGTTTTGATTAATAAAAAATGACAATGAGCGAAGAATAAGGAGTAAGAGGTGAATCTTAATGGTTAAGCAATACTTAGTCTTATTAGGATTTTTATTTATTATTCTCGCTCCTACACAAGTTGTTGAGTCAGAAACCAATTCAGATGTAGAAGGACTGTATGTCACAACAGAGGATATTATTTCAGACATTATATTCCCAACTATTGATAAAAGAGTAATAAAAGAATATGGGCAGGATTCTCTTTTTGGGTGGAAATGGAAAAGGATTGTTGGGATAACTTACAATGACAATCATTCGTATAATGTCTCTGTAAGAATTGAAATTCCTTCTAAAAATTCTGATGATTATTATGAAGATTTAGTTAAGGTAAAAATATCCCCATCTTGTGACAGTGATAAGCTAAATAAATTTATTTGTAGTCATGGGTTCAAAATTGAAATATTAGATTATAAACATTTGTCCACTTGATAATTTGCATACTTATGCTCAACTAACGGGGGCGTTGATCCAAGAGGATTAACGCCTATTTTTGTTGAACTTTTGTAAATTGTAAGAAGTGTTATTTCAAGTTACGGGTGCTTTATTTGAAACTTTATTGCACACTTTTACGTATATGTTAAAAAATGAAAGGTGTGTGTGGTATGAATAAATACTCGATTAATGAATTTATTAAAAATACTGAGCAAGTGGATAAAGGAGAAGGCTTATTTGAATTAGAGACACCTCGTTTGCTGGAGGTGAATCTTGATGGGCTCGTTTGGGCAAAAGCTGGTTCAATGGTTGCTTACAATGGAAGTATTAAGTTTGAGCGTGAAGGTGTTTTAGAGCATGGAATTGGTGCTATGTTCAAAAAGGCTTTGACTGGTGAAGGTTCTGCTCTCATGAAAGCAAATGGGCAAGGAAAGTTATATCTTGCTGACAGTGGGAAAAAAATTATTATTCTTTATTTACAGGACGAAGCAGTTTATGTAAACGGAAATGACCTACTTGCATTTGAACCAACTATCAAACATAATGTTAAGCTTATGAGAAAAGTTGCAGGAATGATGGCAGGTGGTTTGTTTAATGTTAGGTGTGAAGGAACTGGTATGATTGCCATTACAGCTCATTATGAACCACTCACATTACGTGTAACTCCAGGAAAACCAATAATAACCGATCCAAATGCAACTGTAGCATGGTCAGGAAACCTTCAACCTGAATTTCAAACGGATATTTCACTAAAAACGTTTATTGGAAGAGGTAGTGGAGAATCCATTCAAATGAGGTTTGAAGGAAACGGGTTTGTCATTGTTCAGCCTTATGAAGAAGTTTATATGCAGGCACAGAGTTAATGACTTTTAAGCGATTATCTATATAAGGATTTATGGCAATTGAATTACGTGAAAGTGCTCGGTTTTTAAGATTAACCGAGCATAGCCTAACATCTTGTATGTTTACCAGGTTAATTCAATAACCAAACATTCGATTGTACTTATCGGAGTAATATAGTTAAATAGGGAAAATTTGTAATGTGATAAATGTTGGAGAATCTATGTTTAATAGTGATTGAATTATAAATTTAATGGAGGACAGTATATTGAAAATAAATGTTAATGTTTCATCATTTGAACTTGCACAACAATCTGTGAATTTTGTTATATTCTGTCCTTTTAACCTGCCTAATGGTTGTTCTGTT
>DATMJF010000207.1:0-7125 GCA_035554455.1 Rummeliibacillus sp. | reverse complement strand
GAGAAGGTACCTCTAAAGTCAATAGAATGGTAATAGTTAGACAAATTAGGTGTTAATGTACCGAATGTGTCAAATTTGACACAAAAAAGCGAAAACTTGTACTGAAGGTCTTTTCGTTTTTCCAGTAATGAAGTACAATATTAAGTGTTGACTGATTCTATTTATAGAAATAGATTGAACTTATTAGGGAGGGTAATTGATGAAAAAGAATCCTATTATTCCGTATATCTTAATCATGGCATTCGGTCTAGGTTTAATCTTCTTCATGTCTATTGACGGAGCAGATAAAAAAGCCGAAATCGCAAAAGGCGGAAAAGAAGCAAAAACTGAACAAACAGCTGGTAAAGGTGAAACAGCAGGCGCAGCAGATCCAGAAGCAATTGCTAAACAAAAATGTATTTCTTGTCATGGTGATAACCTTAAAGGTAATGTAGGTCCAAACTTACATGGTACAGGTTTATCTGATGCCCAAGTAAAAGAAATTCTTACTAAAGGTAAAGGCGGTATGCCACCTGGACTTGTTTCAGGTGCAGATCTTGACGCTATGGCTAAATATATCTCTGGATTAAAATAATTAATTCTTATATATTTTCCAAACCCTTATCCTCGAATCGGATAAGGGTTTTTCTATGTAAAAGTTAGCCATCGCAGCTAGATTTATGTAAATGCGGAGACGACTCGTTAGAAAAAACATAAATGAGTGGATTCTTTATAACAATATTCTATGCAAAAAGTGATTATTTTCGTTACAATACTACAAGAAGGAGGGCTATTACTTGAATGCTCAAAAATTATCAAAACGACTAGAAAAAGTAGCATCATTTGTACCACAAAATGCGATTGTTGCTGATATAGGGAGTGATCACGCA
Source organism: Rummeliibacillus sp. (assembly GCA_035554455.1). Classification (GTDB taxonomy): domain Bacteria; phylum Bacillota; class Bacilli; order Bacillales_A; family Planococcaceae; genus Rummeliibacillus. The sequence continues at coordinate 6,256 of DATMJF010000207.1, read as the reverse complement.
TACTTACCGTGCTATTTAGTCCTAAACAACCTTGTCACAAGTGCAATTGCTGGTGAAGTTGTAAAAGGCCCTTATGAATCAGCATGTCATGAAGTAAAACAAGAAGGCTTACAAAAGCAAATTACAGTACGTCTAGCAGATGGATTACAAGCAATAGAACATGAAGATCATGTGACAGCTATTACAATTGCAGGAATGGGCGGACCTTTAATCGCATCTATTTTGGAAAAAGATGTAGAACGATTAATAGGTGTAGAGCGCCTAATTCTTCAACCTAATATACATGCGATCGCCATTCGAGAATGGGCTATTCGACGTAATTGGAAAATCATTGATGAAGCAATTTTAAAAGAAGATGACAAAATCTATGAAGTATTAGTGCTTGAACCTGGAGAAGATACATTAACAGAAGAGCAGCTATTATTAGGTCCTGTTTTAATGCGACAACAAAATGATGTATTCAAAGAAAAATGGAATCGTGAAATACAACAATGGCAACATGTTTTAAAGGCAATTGAAAAAGCAGAACAATCGGCTGAAATTATCGAAAAAGCGAAAGAATTGCAGCATCGTATTCAAATGGTGAAGGAGGTTCTGTAACTATGAAGCAATCAAATGGACAAGAAATTATCCAGCTTTTTGAATCATGGTCTCCGAAGAAAATTGCTGCAAAGGATGGGGATCCTATTGGCTTAGCAATTGGAACATTAAATAAGCCTGTTTCAAAAGTATTAGTCACTTTAGATGTAAATGAAGATGTCGTTGATGAAGCAATCGAAAATAGCTGTGAATTAATCATTGCTCATCATCCACCGATATTTGGAAAACTGGCAAATTTACGTACGGATAATCCAAAAGGCCATCTAATCGAAAAATGTATCAAAAATGATATCGCCGTCTATGCTGCACATACAAATTTAGATGTTGCAGAGGGTGGGGTAAATGACCTTCTGGCAGAAGCATTGCAATTGAAAAATTGTGAAGTACTTGTACCAACTTACTCTGAGAAAATGTATAAACTTGCCGTCTTCGTCCCTGAAGACCATGCAGATGAGTTACGTCAAGCTTTAGCGGGTGTTGGTGCTGGACAAATAGGGGACTATGATTCATGTAGTTATACCATTTCTGGACAAGGGAGATTTAGAGCCTTAGATGGAGCAAAACCGTTTACTGGTGAAATTGGGAAATTGCATACTGAGCCAGAAGTGAAAATAGAGGTTGTTGTTGCAGAAACGAACAAAAACAAAATATTGCGTGCAATGCTAAACCATCATCCATATGAAGAACCAGCATATGATTTATATGTACTAGAAACACCTGCAAAAGAAATGGGTTTAGGACGAATTGGTACAGTGGATACTATGCCTTTAAAAGAATTTGCTGAACATGTGAAGATATCATTAAACGTACCGAAAGTAAGAGTTGTTGGTGATTTGAATTCAAAGGTTTCGAAAATTGCTGTTCTTGGTGGTGATGGTAACAAATACATCTATGCTGCAAAACGCGCAGGTGCTGATGTATTTGTAACAGGAGATATGTATTTCCATGTAGCACAAGATGCTGAAAGTATAGGGCTGCATATTGTTGATCCAGGTCATCATGTTGAAAGTGTGATGAAAGTTGGTGTTGCAGAAAAAATGGCAGCCCTTTGCGCAGAAAACAAAATTGAATGTTCATTTATTGCTTCAAAACTTTCAACAGAACCTTTCCAATTTATATAATAAAACTGCAAAACCAAAGAGCACCTACTTAGTTTGAAAGGACTAAGTAGGTGCTCTTTTTGCTATCAAAATAATCATCTTCTTATTAGATTAAGAAGATGTGAAATAACTTTCTATTTTTTTGATAAATTATAAGGTAAGATTTTCTCAACAGGTTTGGGTTGTTTTATTTTAGGTAAAATTTTATCCAGTGTAACTGTACGAGTTAAGTTATGAGTTGGTGTATCATTTGGATCATATTGTTCCAAGAATCTGATAACCTCTTTAACAATTGGCGTTGGGGTAGAAGCGCCAGCAGTTACACCGACTTTTTCAACGCCTTCAAGCCACTCCAGTTTAAGTTCAGATAAATCTGCAATACGATAAGAATTCGTATGAGCAATTTCTTCAGAAACTTGAGTTAAACGGTTAGAGTTATTGCTTTTAGGATCACCAACAACAATCAGCAAATCAGCATCGCCTGCTTGTTTTGCAACAGCTTCTTGTCGAACTTGAGTTGCTAAGCAGATTTCTTGATGGACTTCAATATTTGGATACTTTTCTTTCAAATGGTCCATTAAATGAGCAACGTCCCATTGGCTCATCGTTGTTTGATTTGTTACGAGAATTTTATCTCGTTTTAATTGTAATTGATCGACATCTTCAATACTTTGTACTAAAAATACATGGTCTGGAGCAACACCAATAGCTCCCTCTGGTTCGGGATGACCCTTTTTTCCAATATAAACAATATCGTAGCCATGGGCTGATTTTTCTTCTATTAAATCATGTGTAACTGTAACATCAGGACATGTTGCATCGATGGCAATTAACCCTTTTTTTCTTGCTAATTCACGTACTTCAGGAGAAACTCCATGAGCAGTGAAAATTACAGTACCTTTATCTACTTTTTCTAAAATTTCTAAGCGGTTTTTACCGTCTAATGTGATGATGCCATCTTGTTCGAATGCATCGGTTACGTGTTTGTTGTGAACAATCATACCAAGGATATAGATGGGTCTTGGTAATGTTTTGTCTAAGGCTGCATTGCGCGCGATGACCATAGCATCAACAACGCCGTAGCAGTAACCTCTTGGTGTGATTTTTATGACTTCCATGATTCGAACTCCTTTCATTGCTCGCTACGTTTATTATAACGGACTCAGGATTTGAATACAAAATAATCGTTTAGTTCGTTATAAAGGGGGTTGGAATATACGAGGAGTTGAAGGGCGAGTTTGTTGTGTGAATGCTTGTGGTTGCTGCTGTTGTGGTTGTTGTTGTTGTCTATTTCTACCTAATCTAATTTTAAAAGGCCCTTTTGCTGGTCTTCCGGCATTTTGAGGGTTATCAGCCGTACCATTCGCATTAGGTATTGATTGGAATCCTTTATACAGTCTATAAAGTGCAGGAAGGTTTTGGAACATAGGTGAAATTTGCTTCACCATGGGTGTGAATTTCTGTGCAGTTGAAAATAATTGATCTGCCGTATTTAAATATTGTTCTATTTTAGCAAAGCCACCAAGGGTATTTGCCGCACCCGCCGCAGTAGTTGCGGCACCAGCAGCTTGTGCCGCACCCGCCACATTACCAGCAGCGCCAGCAAAATTGCCTACACCACTAGGTACAGCTTGTGCCGCACCCGCAAAATTACCTGCACCTCTAGAAAGAGCTTGAGCAGCATTAGCAAAATTACCTAAACCTCTAGGTGCAGCTTGGGCAGGACCTCCAAAGTTACCTAAACCTCTAGGTGCAGCTTGTGCCGCACCCCCAAAATTACCTAAACCTCTAGGTGCAGCTTGGGGAGCACCTCCAAAGTTACCTAAACCTCTAGGTGCAGCTTGGGCAGGACCTCCAAAATTACCTAAACCTCTAGGTGCAGTTTGGGGAGCACCTCCAAAGTTACCTGCGCCTCTAGGAACAGCTTGGGGACCACCAGGGAAATTACCAAATGATCTTGGTGAAGGAAAAGACATTGGTCTCATCATTTGTTGCATAGCGTATGGATTGAAATTTCTTTGATAAGAATTACCATAAGGGAAATAGGATGGGTAAACCATAAGATTCTCCTTTCATTATGAAAAAATAAACGAATCAAACAATATAGGAAAAATCGTCACGAGGAATTGACGAATGTTCTATTAATAGATATGATATGCAAATGGTCTACTTAATGTACGAATCGTGTTACAATGAATGTAGTAAGTTAGGAGGGACAATATATGTCCAAATATACAGATTATAATTTCCAGCCCTTTCTACGAGAGGCTATAGAGAAATTAGGCTTTACAGAGCCAACCCCGATTCAAAAAGAAATGATTCCACTCATCCTCAAAGGTAAAAGTGCAATCGGCCAAGCCCACACAGGTACAGGGAAAACACACAGTTTCTTAATCCCAATCGTTGAACGAATCCGTCAAGATAAACAAGAGGTACAAGCTGTTATTGCTGCTCCTACTCGTGAGCTTGCATCACAAATTAATATCGAACTTCAAAAGCTAATTGAAGGAACAGATATTCACTCAAAATTATTTATCGGAGGAACTGACAAGCAACGTTCTATCGACAAACTAAAAACACAACCACAAATTGTCGTTGGTACACCGGGACGAATTCGTGATTTAGTTAAAGAACAAGCGTTACTTGTGCATACAGCTTCAATGCTCGTTATAGATGAGGCAGATCTTGCATTTGACATGGGCTTTATCGAAGATATTGATCAATTTGCATCACAAATGCCTGAAAATCTTGAAATGTATGTGTTCTCAGCAACAATTCCAGAAAGCTTACAACCTTTCTTGAAAAAATATATGACATCACCAATCCATGTACATATGGATGATAAAAAACCAGTAGCGGAAAACTTAGATTTCTATTTAATCCCTACTCGTAGTAAATCGAAAAACAGTAAGCTATTAGAAGTAATGCATGCCATTAATCCATATTTAGCCATTATCTTTACTAATACACGTAAACAAGCTGATTATGTTGCTGATTTCCTTTCAAATAATGGACATCGTGTTGGACGTATCCATGGTGATTTAACACCACGTGATCGTAAAAAAATGATGAAACAAATTCGCGACTTAGAATTCCAATACATCGTTGCAACAGATCTAGCTGCTCGTGGTATTGATATCCCAGGGGTTAGCCATGTTATTAACTACGAATTACCTCAAGATCTTGAATTCTTCATTCACCGTGTTGGTCGTACTGCACGTGCAGGTAATAAGGGTGTTGCAATCACAATTTTTGAACCTTCTGATGAAGATGCAATTGCACGAGTAGAAAAAATGGGTATTCCATTTGTAGCAAAAGACATCAAAGATGGCGAAATCGTTGAAATGAAAGGACGCCATACACGTGAAAAACGTGAGAAAAAATCAGATGAAATCGACCGTATTGCAAAATCAAAAGTACGTAAGCCGAAAAAAGTAAAACCAGGATACAAGCGCAATATGCGTTGGGAAATGGAAGAAATTAAGAAGAAAGAACGTAAAAAACGTCGCCGCCAACGCTAAAAGGAGGATATACCCATATGTTAATTGGTTCTCATGTATCGATGAGTGGTAAGAAGATGCTCCTTGCTTCAAGTGAGGAAGCAGCTTCTTATGGTGCTTCTACCTTTATGATTTATACAGGAGCGCCTCAAAATACCCGTCGTAAACCTATTGAAGAATTGAACATCGAGGCAGGACTTCTGCATATGCAACAGCACGGTTTATCGAATATCGTCGTTCATGCTCCTTATATCATTAATCTTGCGAACACTACCAAACCTGAAGTGTTTGCGCTTGGTGTGGACTTCTTGCAAAAAGAAATCGAACGTACTTCGGCAATTGGTGCAACGCAAATCGTACTACACCCAGGAGCTCATGTAGGTGTTGGTGCAGATGTTGGAATCGCGAAAATTATTGAGGGCTTAAATGAAGTACTATCTGCTGACTATCCAGTTCAAATTGCTTTAGAAACAATGGCTGGTAAAGGTTCAGAATGCGGCCGTACATTCGAAGAATTAGCGAAAATTATTGATGGTGTTACAAATAATGAACGCCTATCTGTATGTTATGACACTTGCCACACTCATGATGCAGGATACGACATTATTAATGATTTTGATGGTGTCTTAGAACATTTCGATAAAGTTATTGGAGTCGATCGTATTAAAGTACTGCATATCAATGATAGTAAAAATGTTTGTGGTGCAGCAAAAGACCGTCACGAAAACATTGGATTCGGTCATATTGGCTTTGACGCTTTAAATCGTATTGTTCACCATGAAGCTTTAACAGGAATTCCTAAAATCCTTGAAACACCATGGGTAGGAAATGACGCTAAAAACAAAAAAGCGCCATATGAATATGAGATTGAAATGTTCCGATCTGGAAAATTTATTCCAGAGAAAATCGACGTATTGCGCGAAGAATAAATAAATTGCTCTATATAGCTACCTAACTGTTGATTTAGAAAACAACAGTTAGATAGCTTTTTTTATTATGAACTGGTTAAATAGGCAAGTAGAAACTCAAACAAACAGAAAGAGTATTCTTGCTGGA
>DATMJF010000206.1:0-6219 GCA_035554455.1 Rummeliibacillus sp. | reverse complement strand
CCCTATAGTCTCCTGTTCCTTAACTTACTTTAGCTCGATAACGCCAAAAAAACACAAACTACAATACCAGGTTTTGTAGCTTAATCCTATTTTAACCACCAAGCGAGAGGAACGCTATAAGTAACATCATCTTGCCAAAATCTTCATCTAAAAATCTTTATAAGTACTTCCATTTGAGTAATCCCTTTGATTATATAAACAATAATCGTTCTCTAATCCATTAATACTACGACTAGCTTGAGGAACGCAATACTCTTCAAACTAATACAAGTTAGGTGTTACTACATACTCTACATTTCCTGGCGATGAAAGGTCGCTAAGAATTTTAATGAATACTTCCCTTCTTTTGCACTCTGTAGTCCACCCACATTCTAAGTCACAAAGCGAAACTTTCTCGTTGTTTGTGTAAGCCTTTTATACAAAAAAGCACATCCTTATCTTATAAGAAAGGATGTGCTTTATCTTCTATTATAATTAGTTAAACGAGCGTTCTCCGCTTTTAGCCTTTATCCAGCTACGCATACTAACTTTTAACCTTTATGAGCTACGTCTTCTTGAATTGCTTTTAAGAATTCGTCAAATGGCACTGTTTCTGAATCTTTTGAGCCATAACGACGGACGTTTACGCTGCCATCTTCTAATTCTTTGTCACCTAGTACAAGCATGTAAGGGATTTTCTTCATTTGTGATTCACGAATCTTGTAACCAAGTTTTTCGTCACGGTAATCCATTTCTACACGGAAGCCTGCTGCTTGAAGTTTTTCTTGTACCCCTTTAGCATAGTCGAAGTGAACATCATTAGATACAGGAATTACTTGTACTTGAACTGGTGCTAACCAAGTTGGGAATGCACCTTTGTATTCTTCGATTAAAAAGGCTACGAAACGTTCCATAGTTGATACAACACCACGGTGAATTACAACTGGACGATGTTGTTTACCATCTTCACCAACAAAACCTAGGTCGAAGCGTTCTGGTAATAAGAAGTCAAGTTGAACTGTAGATAATGTTTCTTGTTTACCGATTGCAGTTTTCACTTGTACATCAAGTTTTGGACCGTAGAATGCTGCTTCGCCTTCAGCTTCGTAATAATCTAAACCAAGTTCATCCATAGCTTCTTTTAACATGCTTTGTGCTTTTTCCCACATCTCATTATCATCGAAGTATTTTTCAGTATCTTCTGGGTCACGATAAGACAAACGGAATTCGTAATCGTTTAATTCGAAGTCTTTGTAAACAGATAAGATTAATTCAACTACTTTTTTGAATTCTTCTTTGATTTGGTCTGGACGAACGAAAAGGTGAGCGTCATTTAAAGTCATGCCGCGAACACGTTGTAAACCAGAAACAGCACCACTCATTTCGTAACGGTGCATTGTACCAAGTTCTGCTACACGGAATGGTAGATCACGATATGAACGCATTGCTGATTTATATACCATCATGTGGTGAGGACAGTTCATTGGACGAAGCACTAAAGTTTCGTTGTCCATTTCCATTGGTGGGAACATATCTTCTTGGTAGTGATCCCAGTGACCTGAAGTTACATAAAGGTCTTTAGAACCTAGTACTGGAGTGTAAACATGTTTGTAGCCAAGAGATACTTCTTTATCTACAATGTAACGTTCGATTGTACGACGGATTGTTGCACCGTTTGGTAACCATAATGGTAAACCTTGACCTACTAATTTGTTTGTAGTGAATAATTCAAGTTCTTTACCAATTTTACGGTGATCACGTTCTTTTGCTTCTTCAAGCATTTGAAGATGAGCTTTTAATTCATCTTTTGTGAAGAATGCTGTACCGTAAATACGTTGTAGCATTTTGTTGTCTGAGTTACCTCTCCAATATGCTCCAGCGATTGATAATAATTTGAATTCTTTAATTTTACCTGTAGAAGGTACGTGAACGCCACGGCATAGGTCGAAGAAATCACCTTGTTCGTAGATTGAAACTTGTTCGTCTTCTGGAATTGCTTCAAGAAGTTCTAATTTATATTCATCGTTAATTTCCTTGAAGCGTTTTTTAGCTTCTGCACGAGAAACGTCGTGACGTACGATTTCGATATTTTCTGCAACGATTTTTTTCATTTCTTTTTCGATACGTGAGAATTCTTCAGAAGTTATTGGTTCTGGAGAATCGATATCGTAGTAAAAGCCACCATCGATTACTGGACCAACACCAAGTTTTACACCTGGGAATAAGCGTTTAACAGCTTGTGCTAAAAGGTGAGCTGTTGAGTGACGCATTACTTCAAGTGCTTCAGAGTCAGCTGGTGTAATGATTGCGATTGATCCGTCTTCTTCAAGTGGAGTTTTAGAATCAACTAATACATCATTGAATTTACCAACGATTGCTTTTTTGCGAAGTCCTGGACTAATAGATAACGCCACTGCATCAGTAGTAATACCTTTTTCAAACTCTTTTACTGAGCCATCTGGGAATGTTAATTTAATCATGTCTGCCATAATAATCTCTCCTTTTTTTATATTCAAGAGCTCTGGGCCACAAGCTGGAGGCCCACAGGATGTGGGTCAGATAGTCGTTGCCGCAGGACGCGGCGCACTTAGACTATCAACCTTAAGAAAAGATCCCTCAGCACTTAAAAAAATGCATAAAAAAAATCCCGTCCGCAAAGGGACGAGATTATACTCGTGGTTCCACCCTTCTTCCTTCTATGCAAGCTAATAATAGCTTTGCGTAGATGAAGCTCTAGATCGACTAACGGGTCGCTACCGTCGACAATTACTTACATTTCACTGTCGCTGCTCCAAGGTGGTAAATCTTGTGCCGTTACTAAGAAGCTTTCAGCCAAGGCTTCTCTCTCTTTGAGTCGTGCAGAAAATTATTGTCCTTTTCCAAGCATTTCATATTTAGATTATGGTTGAAATTATATACTGAATTGTTTTGAAAATCAAGCATCAATTAATGTCTTAATCCGCTTGATAAAGTCTTCTATTTTCTCCAATCATTTGGAAGTCAGTTGTTAAAGATTTTATACGTTCCATAATTCGTGCTGCTTTTATTACATCTACTTCACCTTTTTGAGTTGTGGCGAAATGATTTTCAAGCTGCTCATAATTAAAGTTAGATGTGATGAAAATCGGTAAACCTTCATTCATGCGAAATTGCAAAATAGTCCCGATGATTTCATCTCTTGTCCATTGAGATAAATTTTCTGCACCTAAGTCATCCAACATGAGAACGGGTGCTTTTTTTACGAATTCAATCTTTTCTTGAAGTGATTGATCTTGAATAGAACTTTTCAATTCACTTAGAAAATCAGGTACATAAACCATTACTGTTTTAATCTCCATCGTAGCAAGCTCATTCGCTATTGCACCCAACACAAAGGATTTGCCTACACCGAAATTACCATAAATATAGTAACCAGTTCTCGGTAAATTCCCTGTATTACGTACTTTTTGTATAAATAATTCAGCGAAAGTACGAATCGCTTTTTTTGACTCATTACTTGTGTCTAAATCACTAATTTTTGCCTTTAGAACGTCTTTTGGCATATGCATACTAGAGATCATAGAAGCTGCTTTGCGACGTGCATCTTCCATTCTCTTTGTTTGACAAGGAACATATTCTACATCTATTTGTCCACGAATAATGGTTAGTTTCGGAACAAAACCGTTAATAGCGTTTTTACAAATAGCGACAGACTCACATTGGCTACAATCATGGTGCTGGTTAACGTATTCATAAAGCTTTCCTAAGCCTCGCTCCACCATTTCGCGGTTTGCTACTTGATCGTTGGTAGCTAGAAATTTTTGAACCCCTCTGTTTTCTAGGATTTCTCTTTGCATTTCATTGTAGCGGGCTTGAAACTGTGAATCCATCATTTTTTTTAATTCATTGTTGATTGGTTCCATTATGAATCCACCTCTCCTTCATTCATACCTAGTTTTTTCAATATTTCTTGGCGTTTCTTTTCATAATCTGTTTGATTATCTTCTGATGGTTTTTCTTCTTTTTTCTTTTGTTGTTTTAATTTATTTTCATAGTACCAATCTGGCACATTTTGAGTCTTCGTAGTTTGTTTACCCTTTGGCATATATTGCTGTCGACTCTTCTGAACTTGATATTCTTTTGCAAAATTTAAAGCTTGTTCCGCTGTTTGAATATTGTTTTTTTGCCAGCTGGAAGCAATTGCTTGCAGAAATGCGCTATTTAAGTTGGCATTACTTAAATAATAAGCATAGTGAATGAGGACATTCAATACAGGTGTTGGTATGTCATATTTCTTAGTAAAATCTTGTACCACTTTGACATCCTTTTCAAATGGCGTTTTTCCTTTTACAAGCATTGTTAATAAGTCAATTGGTTTTACACTGTTAAAAATAGGTATTAACTCTTTGTTTAGTTGCTCCACATTTGAATAATCCGAGTCCACAAACTGCGGCAGTTGATAAAAAACCCCTGCTCCAGCTTTTAATATCTTGTATTCTTTTGAATAATCTTTTGTTTCTTTTGTTTCGTTCGTTTCTGCTATTTTAGAATCCGTTACGTTATTTTCTTCAAATTCTCTTGCTAACTTCATCGCTTCTCTTGCTGTTTTCACGCCTGTATTGCGCCAATGCGATGCGATTGTTTCGATATATTTTCGGTTTAATTTCCCATTATTACGTAAAAAAACATAATGTATCAATACGTTCACTACCGGTGTTGGAATGCCATATTGCATCACTAAATCCTCTACTAACTGGCGATCATTAGGAAACGGTTCTTTTCCCCCTGCCACCGCAGTCAATACATCAATTGGGGAAGACGATTCAAACCACCGTATTAGCTCTGCTTCCATAGGATCGATATCTTCATCTACCATAGCTGTTTGCGTAAAGACTTCTTGTTTTTGTTGATTCTTTATGACAGATTGCATCGCTGGTGGTTCTTTCGATACTGTCAGTTTATAATAGTCCGCCGCTTCTTTTTTTAAACGTAAATCGCTTAAAACCATTTGATCGTCGAGTGCTAATAGAACAATTTTCTGCATATCAAACGGTGTTAAATGATAAAGAAAAGCTAATTTTGCAATCGTTGCTTTTACTTCTGCTGTTAATATGGATGACGGAACTAGTTGCTCCGATAAACTCGCTCTTAAAAGATTGAAATCAAAATCCTCATAATTAAAAGGTAATTCTTTTGGCTTTTCTTGTATTCCTGTGAGTTGTATTTCATCAGATGGCAAATTATGCTGAACAGGTCGATAAACATCTGTAAATGTTCTAGATACTTCCTGATAGCCATAATTAGACAGTCCTTTTGAAACAAAACGTTGCCGTAAATTACGGTATGCTGATTCCCCAATTTTACTAAATAAGAACATTGATAAGAGGGGGTCATCAAAGAAGGTAGCCGCATCAAGTGGCGGCATCACATCATAGAGGAAGCAACGCATTTCTTGCTGGTCTTTCCGCCAAGTGCGTAATAAACCAATAGCCTCAAGTGCTATTCGTGATTCGAAAATTTTGCCAATTGGCATATCTAAAGCGTTCATCAAATGATAATGTGACATCGTACTATCGTCTACATTTTCTCCCTCAGCCCATAGCAAAAAATAGAGGCTAATGGGCTCTGCTCCAATAAGTGGTTGATACAAAAGAGTGATCAACTTTCGGTCATAACTAGATAGAGGGAAAGGTACGCGAATAGATAGGCGATCAACAGGTTGCAATTCTTTATATAAATTCACCAACGATTCTCCCTCCAAAACATCCACTTACTGTTCTTTTTCACGTTCTTTGGATTGTTTTTCGATTAACTCTCTTAACTCATCGATAAATACATTAATATCCTTGAATTGACGATATACAGATGCAAAACGAACATAGGAAACTTCATCAATTTTAGAAAGTCTGTCCATAATCATTTCCCCAACATCTTCTGTTTTTACTTCTGCGTTACCAATTCTTCGCAAATCTTGCTCAATATTAAACACTAAATCCTCTAACACACTTAATGCAACAGGGCGTTTTTCACATGCACGAATAAGACCACGAAGCACTTTTTCTCGACTAAATTCTTCACGTGACCCATCTTTTTTAATAACAATGAGTGGCATCTCTTCTACTTTTTCAAAAGTGGTAAAACGAAAACTACATGATTCACATTCTCTACGCCTGCGAATTGCTTTATTATCATCAACAGGTCTACTATCAATGACTTTCGTTCCATTATATTGACAAGCTGGACATTTCATAATTTTTCTCT
>DATMJF010000205.1:0-4690 GCA_035554455.1 Rummeliibacillus sp. | reverse complement strand
GATATAGCGAATGCAGTTGCTTTCTTAGCATCAGATGAAGCCGATTACATTACAGGGCAAACCCTTTCTGTAAACGGTGGATTGGCAATGGTTTAAATCTTTATTTATCAGGAGCCTTCGGGTTTCCTGTTATTTTCATATGTGAGAATTGCTGATAATACAGTTGCAATCAATCTTTATCTTAGATTAGGTTTTGTCGTAGTCTGGAAAGACGAAACATCTTACACAATGCTATTAAAGTAACAATTAAATGAAATAATATAATGGATGATTAAGTTAGAAATTTAAAGAGCATCAACGTCTAATTTTTAGTTGTTGATTGCTCTTTTTTCGTTTTAGCCTATTAAATCTAAATGTATATTATTTGTTCAAATAATCGCCGCAATTCGTAATTGGTTTGCTAGTCATTTTGTTGACTTGTTAAATAGGTCCAAATATTTGTCATTTTCGTTTGAAGAAGTTGTTTTGCGATTTCCTTTTTCCAATAGTTCACGTTATATCCTTCATCACGCCATGCCCAGAGACGACGTGTAAATTGGTGTAAAGGGTGTTCATGAGTTACGCCAATCGCTGCATGGACTTGATGTGCAGAAGCAGCAACTGTTTTCGCCGCTTCATCAATTCGAATTCGGGTATAACCAACCTCATTAAAACCATCATTTCTCAAAAGAGATGCCATCATGTTTTCAACAGCTACACTTGTAATAACTGCTTCTCCTGCAAGTATCGATAAATGTTGTTGTACTAACTGAAAACGGTGAAGAGGACGCCCAAATTGTTCACGTTCTTTTGTATATTTCACAGTTAAATCATTTGCTTTGTTAAGAGCTCCCGACATTATAGCATTTTTTGCAGCAGTATCTAGAACAATAAGTTGTGTTTTTTGTTGTGTTGATAGTTGCGAAGATGATTGAATAACTTTAGCACCTTTTAAAGTAACCGTGTCCCTTGGCTCTCCAGCTAAATTTGAATGATGTATAATCACAGCATCTGCTAGAGAAACATGAACAAGTTGATCTTGTACAACCGTCACAAGTTCATCAGCATAGCGTGCCCAAGGAATATGGTAAAGTGTTCCGACTAATTGATCGCCATTTCTGGTCACTTCATGTTGACTGACACTATACGTTGTTTTGTTATTTGAAATAGAAAGTCCATTTGATTCAAGTAAATAATTCGCTAAAGTCGTTTCAACAAAAGGAATAGGTGCTGCATATTTGCCTATAAGGGAATATACGCTCAATAAATCATCTAAATCGCCACCTGCTCCACCAGCTAGTTCAGAACTTGCAATATGGAGTAGATCATATTCCTCTAGAATATCCCATACATTTTGAGCCCACTTTCCTTGATCAACTAAATCTACTATTTCTTTCGTGAAATGCTTTTTAAAAATCTTCTCAACTACATCGACAATCATATCTTTCATTTCGCTCATTGGCTACAACCCCTTTCGCAACAATGCATATAAAATTTCAGAAGTACTCTACATATCGTAAATCCAAAAGAATTCAAGATTGATTCAGTCTTATTTAGCATTTTATGAATTTCGAGATTGTTAAATGTTAGAGTTGTTTTAGATTTTAAGAAAGTCAAGTCTTTCTGAGTTACTGCAAATTCTAAACCAAAAACAAAAAGAGTTATCGCATGTAAATATTACATCGCAATAACTCCAGTTAATTTTCATTCAATTAGCATTATCTTTTAGAAATACAAATGCCCAACATCTAAACTTGCTAGATGGTCCCATTTAATCCAAGCAAGCGCAAGTTCTTTTCCAATTTGAATATAGAAAGTTGATTCTTGTTCGGTATAGTCGCTTTCGGTGCGATTATAAATAGCTAAAATTTCAGCTAAATCTTGATCACCCTTAAGATGAGCTGTATAAATTTCTTTATATGCCACAAGTTCTGGTTCTTGATTTAATGCATTGTCGTCAAAATCAGCAATCGCATGGGCTAAGTGTCTTAATGTATTTGTATCATAATAAATAATAAATGCACCTTTTACCGGTAGATCTTTTGTTAGTGCATCTGGTAGCTGGTCATACATTTTTTGGGTTTCTTCGTTCAAACCAAAATGTTCAATTTTGGCGATTTCAATATGTAATGCAGATAAATATGCACACACAGCAAGTTTACTTTGTCCCATAAGATAAGCAATTTTACCAATTCCTCGATATAAATTGCTATTAGTTGGTTCTTCCTTAATTGCAGCTGTATACATATTTAAGGCTTGGTCGTATTGACCTAAGCGTTTTAACTCAAGAGCGTGATTAATCATTTTTTCAACATTCGACATAATTCTCAACCTTTCTAAGTAGATGTTACTATTATATATTATCTGAGGTGAATAGGGGAAATGCCTGAATGAGAACATTTGTTCTAATTAGGTAAAAATAGCATTTTTAATATAAATCAGTCTTTAAAGTTGTTTATTATCATTTTTTTATTATAAATTAAGAAATATATGATGTAATAAATCCCCTTTTTCAGGATATAGAACATTCGTTCTCTTTCGGAATTTCATTAATGGACATAACAAAACCTAAAGTTAAACTAAATTTATTATTTAAATGCTATCTATCCATTCGATTTAGTCCTTTAAGAAAAATAGATACGAACAATTCTGCTTCTTTATTCAAATGAAAATTATCACCAAAGGATAGCCAATCATATAGAGTTCCACGCATACACCTTGAAATGAGCATACCTGTCTTTTCGATGTTTGTAGTTGGTGGTAACTCACCTTTGTTAATAGCTTCTTGCACAAATGTATTTAAGATTTTATATAAACTTCGATGTGAATTTGCAAAGAAGTTATCTTCAATTTTGATCAAACCGCTCGTATAAACACTTCTCATTAAATCTTCACCTAAATCTTCTTTTAAGTATGTCATTTGTGCATTAAATAGAGAAATAATCTTGTCTTCAAATTTTAATTGAGGAGATAATGTTTGAACAAACGCTTCATAAAATGAATCAATTTCTTTGAATTTTTCTAGGAAAATATCGTACTTAGAAGAAAAGTGGCCATAAAATGCCCCTTTAGAACTTTTGCTTTTACGAACAATTTCATCGACGCTAACATTATTAAATCCCTTACTTTCAAATAATTTCAACGCGGTAGTGTAGATTCTCTGTTTTGTTTCTTCTGCTTGTTGCTCTCTAGTTTTCTTTATCATGATCAACACCTACTCTTTATTCTTAATAACTAATTTAACATAAATCTACACAATTATTATTTTTTAAATTTACTAAATAGTCTGAAATTTATATTGACAAATAAAATATAACTATATTATCTTATAGACTATAGTCTGTAAAGATGTAAGCGTTTAAACAAAGGGGTGTAGAGCAATGGATATTTTAGGTAATCGAACGTTGCGTTCATTATTAGCGGATAAAGTCAATCAACACGGGGAGAAGTACTTTATTCACTTTGAGGATGCTAAAGCGCAACGATTCCAAAAAACGTATAAAGAGTTTCAAGCTGAAGTGAATAGATTAAGTAATGTTTTTATGAACTTAGGTCTTAAAAAAGGCGATCATGTTGTATTACATCTACCAAATAATATGGAATTTTTCACAACATGGTTTGCATTAGCAAACATTGGTGCCATTATGGTGCCTACGAATATTTTATCTACAGCGGATGAGATGAAATATATTATTAATCATTCTGAAGCACTAGTATTAATGACTGAAATTGAATACTTGGATAAATTCCAACAAATTCGCGAAGAAACTCCAACTATTCAAAAGATCATCGTTACAAGATGTAACTGTGCTATAGATCATGTACTAAATTTTGATGATTTATTAGCAAATGCATCTACTAACACGCTAGATTTACCTGAGATTGTTTCAGAAGATGTCGTAGCTATGCTTTACACTTCAGGAACAACGTCTAAACCTAAAGGCGTACAAGTAACAAATGCAAATTATATTTATGCTGGTGAACTATTATCTAAATCGATTAACTTGAGCGAGAATGATCGTCCATTCATTGTTTTACCTTTGTTCCATGGCAATGCACAATATTACTCAACTATGTCAGCACTTGTTGTAGGTGCTAGTATCGCAGTAACTGAGAAATTCAGCGCATCCCGTTACTTTAAACAGGCAAAGGCATTAGGTGGAACGATTGGGTCATTATTTGCTGCTCCTATACGAATGATACTTGCAAAAGAATATGACAACGCAGATCAAAATAATTCAATTCGTTTAATCCTATTTGCACAGTCAATAGCGGAACATCAAATAGCTTCATTTGAAGAAAAATTCGATTTAAAGCTTTTACAAATGTACGGGATGACAGAAACAATCGGCGTTCCATTAATCAATCCAATCAACGATATTGCAAAAAATTTGAGCATAGGGAAACCAAGCATTGGCTATGAAGTAAAACTACTTGATGAAAATGGATATGAAGTGAGCGATGGAGAAGTTGGCCAAATAGCTGTCAAAGGAATACGTGGTAGAACGTTAATGAAGGGGTATTTTAAAAATCCTGAAGCAACAGAGCAAACATTCCATGGGGATTGGTTATTAACTGGGGACAATGCACGCATCGGTGAAGATGGTTATTTCTATTTTATTGATCGAATGAAGGATATGATTAAACGTTCAGGAGAGAACGTAGCTGCAAATGAAGTTGAAAGTGTTCTAGTAGAGCATGAAGCAGTTTA
>DATMJF010000204.1:0-2815 GCA_035554455.1 Rummeliibacillus sp. | reverse complement strand
TATAGGCGGGTTCGCTTATACTATTTATTATAACGCTGCTTCAACGTTTGAGAAAATTCATACACCTATTGAACACACTCCAACTGAACAGCGCACTCAACCAGTAACCTTACAAGAAAAGCAACCATTTTCGATGTTACTCCTCGGTGTAGATGAACGAGAACATGATAAAGGGCGCTCAGATACAATCATTGTCCTATCAGTTAATCCACAAACGAAAAACACAGTAATGGTAAGTATCCCTCGTGATACGTATACAACCATTTTTGGTAAAAACATGAAAGATAAAATCAATCACGCATATGCATTTGGCGGTATCGAAATGTCAATGAACTCCGTAGAAAAACTCTTGGACATCCCAATCGACTATGTAGCTAAAGTCAATATGGAAGGATTTGAACAAGTCATTAATACAATTGGTAATGTACAAGTCCAGAATGAGATAGCTTTCCAACAAGGGAACCACCATTTTAAAAAAGGAATGATCACATTAGATGGAGAGGCTGCATTGGATTATGTACGTATGCGTAAAGAAGATCCACAAGGTGACTTTGGAAGACAAAATCGTCAAAAGCAAGTCATTCAATCTATTATCGAAAAGGGTACATCATTAAAAACACTAATGAAATATCAAGATATTTTCAAAATTCTTGGCAAGAACGTCTCAACAAACCTAACATTCAACCAAATAAAAGAATTACAGCAAAATTATAGACAATCATTAGGCGATATCAAACAAATTCACTTTGAAAAAGGACAAGGTAAGATTATTAATGGCATTTGGTATTACATCTTGGATAAAAAAGAATTATCTCAAGTTTCAAGTACTTTACAAAAGCATTTAGAAGTTTCTTCAACGAAAAAATAAAAATAATATGTATTGTAATCCTACTGACTAATGCTAAGTAAAGCAGAACCATGTTTAGTTAAAATTTCTAGTAAAAACTGTATGAATAGTTGCCAGATGAAAACCCAGCTAATTGTTTGTCAGCTGGGTTTAATATAAGTAACCGATATAGATTACACATGAACTTAGTTTGTTTCGATTAAACCATACTTACCATCTCTACGTTTATACACGATATTTGTAGCATCAGATTCGGAATCTGTGAAAATGTAGAAATCATGTCCAAGAAGGTTCATTTGTAAGATGGCTTCCTCTTGATCCATTGGTTTTAAAGCAAATTGTTTTGTGCGAACAACTGATAAATCATCTTCAGCATCCGCTACAGCAGTCGCAGAGTTTTCAGCCTGAACATTTGCGAAATATAGACCGACACCTTCACGATCACGGAATTTACGATTCACTTTTGTTTTATGTTTACGAATTTGACGTTCTAATTTAGCAGTGATTAAGTCAACTGCTGCATACATGTCACCATTACGTTCTTCTGCACGTAACGTTAAGCTTTTCATAGGAATCGTTACTTCCACTTTCGTATTCTTGTCATTGTACACCTTTAGATTCACGTTTGCTGTTGCGTTTAGATCATTATTAAAATAACGTTCTAATTTTTGGATCTTTGTTTCAACATACTCGCGAATTGCTGGAGTTACCTCAATGTTTTCACCACGAATGTTAAATGTTAGCATGTAAACTCCTCCTTTTTTAAACCATACTTACATATTCTACATTTCCCTAAAAACTCCTTCTTAAAACCGAAAAAAAAATTAATTTTTTACGTATTTTTGACAAAATAATGTCACGAATTTTGTCTTTTCTCCTCGTAAACTTCCTTCCATCGTCGTAATTTTAGTTCAGAAATGATTAATTCTTGATGTTCATCCAACATGTTCATATCAATGCCATATTGATAACCACCAGCAACCGTCTTCTTCCACCGAACATCTCCCTTTGTGTTAATCGGTTTTGTATATAACTTAAATGACAAATCCATTTCCACTTCCCCTTGCTCACAAGGCAAGTTTTCTTCCGTAAAAAGCTTTAATCCACTAGGACTGATATCAATAATCTTCCCTTGATAATATGTATTCATCCCATTCCTACGGCAATTGTAGGTTACTGGTACTTCATGAATCAAAACATGCCGAAAAGATTCTTTACGTCGATATTCCACTAATTCCACCTTCTTACTTTATATGTATGATACATCCTCTCATTCTAATATCGAATAACAAAAGTAAATATTTAGAAATTTTATTAAATATGAACTAATTGTGAAATTACAAAGAGCAAAATGAATTATGAGCAAATCAGGCAGAAAAATAGAGGAGACCATTCTACAATTAACCAACGACATAGGACATTAATTGCTTTATACACGGATACAATTCGAAATTTCGCAGATGTAGAGCTTGAAATCACTGATAGAGGATAAGATTTCGCTGATATATCTTTGAAATTCGCGGAATAACTAAAACCATTATGCTCTCCATCAAGTTCATGGCTAGAATAATTTTGAATGCAGAATTTCGTAAGTAATTTTTGAAAAAAGATGTGCTATGCATTTTTTGCATATTGTGCAAAAACAAAAGCTCCTTAAGTTGACTTTATTGTCAAACTTAAGGAGCTATAAATAATTATAAGATTTGTAAATAAATCAAATCGCTTCTAATTGTTTTTTATAATTGTTCGATTACATCATATATTGTGCGGAAATATTGATAACGTGCTAATTTTTTTCGATCAATTAATGGTGCTAAATTCGTCTCAGCACCATCAATAAGTCTTGGTGTGTTTAGTTGAACAAACAAACCTTTTAAAACTAGCATTTTATCATTGATAGCGGTATTACAAGACTTACCTGTTGGGTCTTCATTATTTTCCTTACACGTATTTGAAATATTACCATTT
>DATMJF010000203.1:0-2188 GCA_035554455.1 Rummeliibacillus sp. | reverse complement strand
ATTTCACCTAGAACACTAGGTTGTCCAAATTTTGTAGCTATATATCCGGCAATTTTAGTTGCTAAGATGATAATAACTAGCTGAATAAGTAACTCCATAAGTACGCCCTCCAATAGCACAAAAGAAAAGAAGTTTAAACATTCTAACAATTCAGAACCCTATAATACCATTTATTATATATATAATTATGGACACTGATCCTTTTCTCTAAACAGTATGTCTCTATGATAACACATTTTTTAAGTGATAGTTATATAAAACTACTAAATATTATAGTAATAGAAGTTCTTTTACAAAAAATCATTGAAAGGGCCAGTTATTTTATATCTATAATGAAATTTTTGAAATGAATCAATTTCATAATGAAATAAAAATCTTGTATTGCTATATTTGTTGATGTGGAATTAGCGAAGACTCCTTCGGGAAAGCGAGACAGGTGAGACCTCGTAAGGAACGAAGTGAGCGAGGAGGCTCAACGCTCGCCCGCGGAAAGCGAAGCTAATTCCACATCATGCAGAAAACAGATTAATACTATTAATTTTGTATTTAAACACTTTCCAATACCCTAAGAAGTGTGCTGAGCGATGCAGACTTCAACGAGGAGATTGAAGCCAAGCCCTTGGAAAGCGTCGTCTTTAACGTAACATCCAAATCTGAATAGTGAAAAGTTAATGTGTTGAAATATTCGTATTTAAAAACTGAAAATAAATTTATGAAATTGATTCGAATGGATATAAAAAGAAAACAATTTATAGAATAATCTGCATACAATACATGGAAAACCATTTCAAATTATTTTCTCCATCATTCTTTGTCCAGATGTACAGGGGGGATCTAGATGAAGTTTGGAAATAAGAAACAAATTCAAAAGCTTTATCGAGAACAAATTCGCAATAAAAGAGAGAAAGAAATAAGCTTCATCGAAATGATTTTCATGATTCTTATGGTTGCAGTTCTGATCTTCATAAACCATTATTACATGGGATAAGAGATAAAAGGGGCTAATTCATAAGCTTTACCACTTATGAGCTAGCCCCTCTTCTATGCAAAAATTTCAAGTATTCTTATAAAAGATACCGAATAGCAGCCATTGAAATGACACCAACCACTACAGTAGTTGATAAGCTTTTTGTCCAAATTGCAACAATGAGTGTAGGAATAAATGCAGCAAAAACTGGCCAATCGAGTGTTACGAATGATTGATCTGTATTCAGCAAATTCTCAACCACTAAAGCACTTAAAATACAAATGGGTATAAATGACAACCATTTTAACATGACATCTGGCAGTTTTACCTTACGGACAAAGATAAACGGAATAATTCTTGGTAGCCATGTCACAAGCGCACTACCAACAATAATCCAAATAATCGTATTCGTGCTCATCGATCAATCACCACCCCAACTGTAGCTACAACAACTGTTGAAATAAGTACTGCTAAATGTGAAGGCATAAAGTATGAAAAGACATACATACACAAGGCAATTAATCCGATTAGCAATAAATTATTTGCAAGCTTTGATTTACCAACACTTTGCAGTTGTAGTACAAGCAATGCAACAAACATTGCCGTCAGTGCAAAGTCGAGCCCCCATTTTTCAGGATTTGTAACCCATTGACCTAAAAAAGCCCCAGCTATACATGAAGCAATCCAAACTAAATAAGCAGTTAAGTTTAATCCATCCATCCATTTTCCACTTAACTTTTTCGTTTGCATTAATTTTGTCACCGCAACCCCAAATGTCTCATCAGTAAGTAACGTACCAAAACCAATATTTCTCAATAAAGAATACTTTGTGAAGTGTGGTGCTAGCGTTAGACTCATCAAAAAATGACGCAGATTCACTATGAATATCGTTAAGATGATTGCTGATGGAGGGCTATTCGTAATGATTAACGCACAAAAAATAAACTGAGCAGAACCAGCATAAACAAGCACTGTTAAAAGAGCAATTTCAAACAAGCTTAATCCAGATGCTGAGCCAACGACACCAAATGCTAATCCTATACTTATGTATCCTAATAATGTTGGTATACAGTCTTTAATGCCTTGAAGGAAAGAATCATCCTCGTGGAGCCTAATTTTATCGACAGTTTCCGTAGGCGTATTCAAATAAATCACCTCTTGCAAAATAATATTCTAATAAGAATACACTATTATTAATAGAATTTACAGTACTTTCAGATA
>DATMJF010000202.1:0-3230 GCA_035554455.1 Rummeliibacillus sp. | reverse complement strand
TGAGAAGAGGTTTTTTACATGATTCAATGGAACAAAATGTGATTTTATAAAAATATTAGATTTAATAAGAAGCAAAAAACAATAAAAAAGGAACTTAAAAGTGTAGATTCGTATTTATCCCGCATTAACGGGTAATGATTAAACAATTTGCCGATACGAAATCACAAGATAGTGCCGTTTTAAAGCAATATTCATATAATACGGTTGAAGGTACAGGAGATGTTTCGAAGCTTTTGGAAAAATGTCTTAAAAACGCAAAAGAACAACAAGCATTATCAGATATAATTATTCAATTTTTGGATCATTTTTCACAAAATATCCAAGAGACAAACT
Source organism: Rummeliibacillus sp. (assembly GCA_035554455.1). Taxonomy (GTDB): domain Bacteria; phylum Bacillota; class Bacilli; order Bacillales_A; family Planococcaceae; genus Rummeliibacillus. Next base: position 2,897 of record DATMJF010000202.1, on the reverse strand, counting down.
AACAATTTTTAGATATGGAGCAAGAAATTACGTAGCTTGAGCAAGAACAAACAAATACAATAGAATTTATTGAAACCCTAAACCATACGATAACAAGTAGCACTGCTCATATTGAGCATACAAACCAAATTCTTTTGGAAAATAAATCTACTGTTAAAAAGCTTTCAGATTAAGTGGATGACGTACATTTGGTAAAACAAAAATGATTAAAAATTCAAGAAAATGGATACATACTAAATGAGTGATTTATGATCTCCTGGCTGATTTGTCAGGAGATTTCTAATGAATTTGAAACAATTTAAGTCTTAAATGCGTCATAGTGGAAGTATGAAGAAAAAGTACGAAAATAGTAATATGCTAAGAAATTAATTGAAACAGAGTGTTATTTTCATGAAATCATGCTATAATACTTCTTGTATTCGATGATGACTAACATTTGAATGCGTTTTTTATTGCGCATTATTAATATATGTAGAGTTTATAAGGAGGATGGGTAATATGAATTACCTAGCATTAGTTGTAGCCTTTGTCGCTTCAATTCTTTTGACTCCGCTTGTTAAACGACTCGCATACCGTATTGGTGCCGTCGATAAACCAAATTATCGTAAAGTGCACGACCATATTATGCCACGACTAGGCGGATTAGCTATCTTCCTAGCATTTCTCATAGGTGTAGTTGTTGCACGACCTATGGATGGTTCAATGATTGCTATCTTAATCGGAAGCTTTGTTATTATTGTGACAGGCGTCCTTGATGATATGCTTGAAATTTCTCCAAAAGCAAAATTGGTTGGGCAAACAATTGCCGCAGTAATCGTTATTTTCTTTGGTGATGTTCGAATTGATTCCATCAATCTACCATTCGGTGGCGAATTGAATTTCGGTTATTTAAGTATTCCATTAACTTTAATTTGGATTATTGGTATTACGAATGCGATTAACTTAATAGATGGATTAGATGGCCTTGCATCTGGTGTTTCAACAATTGCATTGATTACACTTGCTACCATGGCTTTTATAATGGGTAACACATTCGTACTTGTAATGGCATTAATCGTTGCAGCGAGTACATGTGGATTCTTATTTTATAATTTCCACCCTGCGAAAATTTTCATGGGTGATACCGGGGCGTTATTCCTCGGATTTATGATTTCTGTTTTAGCCTTACTCGGATTTAAAAACGTAACATTTATTTCTTTAGTAATTCCTATTATTATGTTAGGTGTTCCAATTTCAGATACATTCTTCGCTATTTTGCGTCGTTTGTTAAACAAACAACCACCATTTAGCCCAGATAAATCTCACTTGCATCACCGTTTGATGAGTATTGGCTTTACACATCGCCAAACTGTATTAATCATTTATGGTATTGCTGCAATGTTCGGTTTAGCAGCGATCATCTTCTCAATGGCAAAACTTTGGGGGGCAATCCTTCTAATCACAGTAATTTTAATATCAATCGAGTTATTCGTTGAAGTGATTGGACTAGCAGGAAACAATTATCGCCCATTGTTAAACCTAGTACGGAAGAAATAAAACTATATAACAATCAGAGTGAACTAAAAGATCCTTAGATAACGATCTTCTAGCTTCACTCTTTTTTTATTTATAAATGAAATTTAGTAGTGTAAGTATTTAATGATTTTTTATTTGCATAGGGATATAAATTGTTGAGAACGCAAATACAAATTAAAAAGTAGCAAGTAAACTGGGCGAAGTCGCAAATAAATCATCGGAAATCGCAAGTGAAATGGTAGAAATCGCAAGTAAATTTCACCAGCAATCTAATAATATGTCCGAAAATATAAATCACTCAAAAATGAGTAGTAATTCAAACTTATAAAGAACAGATCGATAATGGTCTTCATTATTCGCGAAAGGGATGAAGAAATAATAGCAAAATGGTGACGCGGACAAGTGGAGAAATATCTTGTTTTTGTTGAGATGTATCTTATGCGAATACAATTCGAAAGAACGAGAGTAAAATGGCAGAGAACGCGAGTAAATCAATAGAGAACGCGAGTAAAAGTCCAGAACGCGAATAAATCAATAGAGAACGCGAGTAAATCAGTCCAGAACGCGAGTAAATCACCAGAGAATGTGAGTGAAATCGGCAAACCATCCACGCCAATCAGTCTCACATCACCTTAAAACGAACAAAAGGCATCTATCAGCAAAACGCTGTTAGATGCCTTTTTATTATTGGTTATTGTTTGAGTTATTATTCGAATTGTAATTTGAGTTATAGCTATTACCAGAACCAGAGCCGCTATAATTGTTACTTGAACCAGATTGATAATCGGATCCATAACCATTACTATTGGTGTTTGTCGTATTCGTGTTCGTTGTTGAGTTATTATTAGAATTCGTTTTTGATTTGTTAATATCATTTGCTGTAAGACCTAAATGATTTTGCAGTGTTTGTTTAATCTCTGCCAGATTATTGTTATCTAGTTTGTAATAGTAAACACCTGTTGACATATCATCATAGCCTTTTAAAGAAAGGGAATCGACTTTAGGCATACCGTTTTTCAAGTAAGCTGCAAGTGATTTCATTTCGCCGAATGTCATGTTGGTTTTCATATTGTTACCTACAGCAGCTAAAATATCATCATATTTTGTAAGTGATGATATAGAAGAAGCTTTTTTAATAATGGCTTCTAAAATCATTTGTTGACGTTCGCCACGTTTAATATCGTTATCCTGATGGCGTGTACGTGCAAGAGCTAATGCATCTCTACCATTTAATGTTTGCATACCTGGTTTTAAGTTAACAGTACGCTTATCATTTTCATCAAGTTCATGCATTGCATACGGTACATTTACTTCGATTCCACCAAGTGCATCTACAATTTGGATAAAAGAGTCGAAGTTTAAACGATAATAATAATCTACTG
>DATMJF010000201.1:0-7756 GCA_035554455.1 Rummeliibacillus sp. | reverse complement strand
GGTATGCCGTTGCTGAAAAATTAGATGATCAAAGTGAAAAAGATTTAGTCATTGAATTAGCGAAAACGTGGATGAAGTGAGGTTTTAATAATGGCCGAACTAAGTCGATTTATACAATTTAATAACGAGCAAATGGATCCTCGATTAATGCTTCATTATGAACAACTCGCTAAAGCACTTGCGAATGCTCCGTTTCTTTCTATAACAGAACGTCAATTAATCGAGATGAAACCACAAGAGCAGCAAATCGCAATGAGTGTATTTTGGCGTCATCGTGATGAGGAAACTACGCATTTAGGTAGGCTTTCGGATATTTATTTACTGACAGCTGGATTTTGGCAAGAGTTTTCAGTTGGAGACTGGCTAACTTTAGAAGAAGAAATCCAAGATCATCCATTGAAAAAGTTATTCAAACAGCTGGTTCTACTTGTTGAAGAATTTCGACTTATGGACATGGTTGTGAAAAAACGACCAGGAACAAATAAGGCTTTTCAAATAAGAAGAAATGCGTATATTGATTCGCATAAACATCGTTTTGAAGTCAATTGTCAAAAGGGGTTTGTAGCAGATGCTTTCGTTAATTATCTATATTTAGCAGCTCATGAAGGAATGATGAAACTACCTCAAAATGAAATAGCTGAAAAATTGGAAGTAGCACTCAATTCCTTTCAACAAATTTATGATGTGAAATCGACGCAAGATAGTATTAATTTGATTTACCGAGTGATGCCTTATGTAGAGAAAGGCATTACAAAAGATTTAATGCTTAATTATTACGCATTAATGGATTCTATTCCTGAAGCGGCTAAATTCCATGAACATAAAGGTGTAAATAGTCAAGAATGTGGCAATCGACAAGATAAAAAAGAAACGATTGAACAGCTATTCAGAACTTGGCATAGAGAGACGAAAGAAGAAACTGGTGTTCATTTACGTTATGAATTAGAGCGTGGCAATGCAGGTAAAGCGTTAAGCTTAGAAGCAGAAGAAGGTAAAGATAGCAATGAAATATCAGAGGAGGGGACAGGGGGGGCTCCGAATACGGATGCAACACAACAGAAGGCTTTAATGAACGAAGCAAAAAAGCTTCCTCGAGGTAAAAGACAGGCAGGAAAAGAATATGGAGAACAAAATGTAAATGTTGTTTTTGAAGAAAAAAGAATAGATAAGACAAAAGAATTACAGGAACTAACTACATTGGCGACATGGCGTGCAGCACAAGCATCAAGTGTGAAAGCCTTGACAACTGAGTTTCGTAAACGAATTACACAAAAAGAAATAGCAAAAAGAGAGCATTTATCAAAAGGTAGACTAGACTCTTCAAAATTAGTCAACTTTCTTTTAGAAGATCGACCAAAACCGTTTTATCAAAAAAATGCGCCTGCAAAGCCACTAGATGCTGTTTTTGGATTACTAATTGATGGCTCAGCATCTATGATGGACAAAATGGATGAAACGAAAAAAGCAGTATTGTTATTCCACGATGTATTACGACAAATGAACATACCACATGAAATGGTTTCTTTTTACGAGGATGCTTATGAAGCAACACCTGAAGTTCAGCCAAATACTTTTGAATGGTTGCATAAACTGGAGGATGGGCAGGCAGATAGCGGCACAGCTATTATGTCTCTATCTGCACATGAAGATAATCGTGATGGATTTGCGATTCGGTGGATGACTAAACGCTTAAAACACCGTGATGAAAAACATCGCTTCTTACTCGTATTTTCTGATGGGGAACCATCTGCATTTGATTATGCACAAAATGGTGTAAAAGATACAGCAGAGGCAGTTCTGGAAGCTGAAAAGCAGAATATTCAAGTCCTTCATCTATTTTTGAATTCAGAGATGCCAGGAGAGGAGCAGTTACAGCTTTTCCATATGATCTATGGTACGCACACAGTTGCCACAGATAGTGTTGAGAAATTTACAGAAATTATAGTAAGACTGTTGCGGAAGCTGATTACTCTTGTCATTCAAAGTCAATAATCATTCCAAACAAAAAGGGAGAGGGCAAATAGTTGTCCTCTCCCTTTTAAAAGTTAATAGGGTGATCTTTCTTGTTGTTTTGTATGAATAGCTAAAAGGCGTTGTTTTAAATCTTCTTCCATACGTGCAATTTCAATTTCAGCAGCTTTTCGTTTTTGGCGACCATCTGCTTGAATTTGTAATGTTTCTTCAATAGTAGAAATCAGATTTTCTTGTGTTTTCTTCAATGTTTCAATTTCTACTAATCCGCGTTCGTTTTCCTTAGCGGTTTCAATTGTATTCACTTTTAGCATTTCAGAGTTTTTCAATAGTAAGTCATTGGTAGTTTTCGTAACTTGTTTTTGAGCCTCTACTGCTCTCCGTTGATTATTTAATGTTAATGCAATAGCAATTTGATTCTTCCATAAAGGGATAGCAGTCATAATGGAAGATTGGATTTTTTCAGCTAATGTTTGATTCGTTTGTTGAATCATTCGAATTTGTGGTGCTGTTTGAATGGTAATTTGCCGTGATAATTGTAAGTCGTAAATGCGTTTTTCAAGACGATCCACAAATTGCGCTAGGTCATTGAATTCTTGTACATCCATTTGATCTTGAGAGGCCTCTGCTTTTTGTTTTAATTTCGGTAACATTTCTGAGACAATTTCCTCTTTTTTCAGTTCAGCGGCAGCGATATAGACATTTAAAGCTTGAAAATAGGTTTTGTTTTGTTCATATAGTTGATCTAACATATGAACATCATCTACTAGACCTGCTTTAGAATGTTCTAATTGAATACCAATTCGATCTATTTGTGTACTTAATTTTTGATATTTTGTCATAAGTTCTTGCAATGAACGAGATACTCGACTAAAAAATTTACGAATACCACTTTTTTTCTCTTGTTGGAGTTCCTCTGGATCAAGTTCATTTAACTTATCCATCAAATCTTTCAGAACATCACCTACTGGGCCTATGTCTTTTCTTTGAACATGGTCGAGCATTTGATGAGAAAAACGAGATAGTTCATTTTGTGCATTTGAACCGTATGTTAAAATCGATTCATAATTGCCAACGGGAATTTGATCGGCTAGTTGTTTTGCTTTTTTCTGATCTTCCTCTGGTAAACGTTCAAGTACGGTTGGCGCTTTTTGTTCATCGGGTTTAACACTAGATTGAAGCGGTTCTGGTTGTAATTCAAATGGATTACTAAGTAAATCATCTATTGATTTTGCTGAATTTGAAGATGGATTGGTCATTTAGAGTCTCCTCTCATAGTAGCTGAAGTTTGTTTTTGAGATGTTGATAATTGTGCGAAATCTAACTCCATTTTAAGTTCTTCTATATCTGTAGCAAGTACTGAATGGAGGTCCTCTTGCATAATATTATTTAGATCTTCTAAAGTTTCACGTGTTTCTTGCAAAGCTAAGTGAACATCTGAACTCTTAATGGGTTGAGATGAAAGAAGTGCGTATTTTTCAGTTAGTTCACTAGCAGAATGAAGATGAGCGTAGAAAAATTGTTCAACATGATAAAATTTCTTAGGATTTTTGTGTACAATATTAACAATTCTTTTTGCTAGGCGGTTCATTTCTAATAGTTGCTTAAATGTTGAAATCGAACGGACCTTTGTATAAAAGCGATTTAAATTTCTTAGTTCACTTTGTGCTTCGTCTAATTGTGATTGAATGTGTTTGTATTCTGAACGAGTTAGTCCAACTTTTTTTAAGTATTGGAACTGTTGGATGTTTTTAATAATATAGTTCGATGGAAAATAACTAATTATTGCTAATAAAGAGCTAATCCAAAAATTGACATCAAAATACCACTCACTTATAGTCCATGTAGATAGTATTACGATTATATTGAGAAAACTTCTTAAGATAAATTGTCCAAATTTGAGCAATGGAATTGCCTCCTTCTAACGCTCTTATTTTTAGTACGAATGAAGCGTGAGAAAGTTTCACCTTTTTACAAATAAGAGAGATTTAATTCTGTACATGTGAAATAGTTTACTAAAGGATCATCAATGTTATTTTAATATATTTTAAAAGATTTTGCGAAAGGAAAAGCCGACGAAGAATGCTTCCATGTCGGCTCAACTACTTCTCACTATTTAATTTATAGTATTGATCGTTCTTTTTCAATTTTTTCGACTAGTTGGTTAATATTAATTAGTACCTTAGAGGAAGAAAATTCAATTTGCTTTAACGCATTTTCTGCCTCTTGTATTTGACCTTTATTAAATAATTGAACAGCTATTTTCGCTTGTTCATGAACTTCTTGATGATAAATGTCAAGCTCTTTAAATGCAGTTTCGTTTCCAAATCGATCTAGTGCCTTCTGTGATCCGTACCATTTTCCTAATCGGCACTCTTTATGAGAGGAAACTTCGCTTTCAGATATTTTCTCTAAGCCTAAGAACATATTATATATACGCCATTTCCACAAAATATGGTCTGCCTTTGATAATTGTAATAGAGCAAGGCTAGATAGCTGAACATTATTATGATCGACTATACTTAGTCTGTAATGATTGATCTGATTACCTAATTGATGAATACCCGAAGAAGTAGAATGAGCTAGCTCTCTAATATTTTCTTGCAAATCAGTAATTTGAACCATTCGATTTGAAACTTCATCTGCCGCTGCTGCTTGTTCTTCTGAAATAGCAGCGGTATGGGTTACATCTGTATTAATGTCTTCTATTGTCTCAACAATTTGGCTTAATAAAGGTAAAGAATTTTTTGCTTCACCAGTTGCATCCTTTATTATAGAAGTTGTTTCCGTGATTGAAGTAGCAACGCTTTCTGAGTAATCTTTTAAATGTTGGACATTAGATGAGACTTCATTTAGTGCTGATACTGTATTTTCAGCAAGCTTACGGACTTCCTGCGCAACAACAGCAAAACCTTTACCATGTTCACCAGCTCTTGCAGCTTCAATCGATGCATTAAGGGCAAGTAGATTTGTTTGATCTGCTATTCCTTTAATTAAAGTAACAACATTTTCGATATCATTTACACGCTTTTGTAATTCATCAAAAGAATGAACAATAGATGTAAATGTCTCACCAGTTTTAAATATCTCATTTAAAGCAGAGGAGATTGTATTTTTTGAATTAGTCGCATTTTTAACAGATTCAGATGTCTTTTCAGAGATACGATTAGAGTTTTTGGCAACTTCGCTAATTGATGCAGTTATTTGTTCGGTAGCAGCTGTAGAAGATTGTATTTCTTCAGATTGGTGATCTAAGTTAAGGACTAAATCTTTCATATACATGATTTGAGATGCCGTGTCCATCAAAGAAGAAACTTCAGTTACAGAATGTTCAATCATTCGTTCTGTTACAACTTCAAATAGTAATTCTTGATCGATATTGACAGCAGCTTGAAAAGAACGCATGAAGTCAAATGCTTTTGCAGGTTTAAAGCCAAAGTTATACAATATATGTGTAGTCACATAAAATGCGAATTGGTTAAACAAGACAATTGTTTTTCCGGGTTCATATTTAAAATTTCTAAATAAATAGAAGAAACTTACTATTTCATCTACGTATTTTTCATCTCGTGGGGTATTAAAAAATAAATGTAAATAGCGTTCGATATATTTCTCATCAATAAGATTTAGCTTATTTGGAGAAATTTCTTTTAAATAGGAAATGAAAATTTCTTTCATTGAAGGTGTACAATCTGAAAGCTTCTTATATAACTCAATTAACATTTGTTCGTCTTTAAGTTCGAAGTGATTAAATGCTAAGGTTTCTTTAAATCTTCCTTCTATCGATATATCAGTGCCTCTTTCTAAAAGCTGATTCATTTCTAATTTAGGTCTAATTGATGTGAACATAGAGCTCCCCCTAATCCATTTGGAATGGTATATATAGTGATTTTAGCATATAGATTACTTGTAAAATAGAGATTTAAAAATAATTTGTACACGTTTTATAAAATTAATTAGAAGGATTGACATAAATGTATAAGATTATCTATATGAAAGCAGATTATGAGCCTTGGTGGCAGTTTGAAGGTTGGGAAGAGAGTATAGTTGAAGAGAAAGTTTTTGAAAGTAAAGAGGAAGCAAAAAGCTTTTTAGATGCAACTTTAAAAACATTTGAAAAAAAATATATGTATCATGCGCATAAAAAAGATCGTTTTTGGGCATTTTGGTCTGATGATGAAATACAATTTTGTGAAGCATGTGATGATGATATTCAAACTTATCATGGGGTTATATGGAAAGAAACAAATTAAACCAAGTTGAAAGTAATAAAATTTTTGAAAAATCTTGAATTTTGTTGACACTAATTTTTTTACGTGTTATATTAAGAATAACAAATGAAATTGATTTACCGCAAACTTCCATTCACATATTACAAAAAGTGATCGGCTTGTCATCGGTACTTTATGTAATATGTGAATTTTTGTTTTGGGTATTAATTCTTATTTGTTCACTTTTATTTTTGGAGGTTTTCTCACATGAAACAAGGTACAGTAAAATGGTTTAACTCAGAAAAAGGCTTCGGCTTCATCGAAGTAGAAGGCGAAAACGATGTATTCGTACACTTCAGCGCAATCCAAGGCGAAGGCTTCAAAACTCTTGACGAAGGTCAAAAAGTAGAATTTGAAGTAGTTGAAGGTAACCGCGGACCACAAGCAGCAAACGTTACAAAACTTTAATTTACTGCTAAATAGGGGTAACTCGTTTACCCCTTTCTCTAAAATATCAGTTTTGAACAGGTCATATTTATGTATTACAAAGAGTAACTGGCGAATAGATACTTTTTGTAATATGTAAATCTTTGATCTCGGTTAAAAATTTCGTATTAATTTAAAATTTTTATTTTTTGGAGGTTTCAAACATGAAACAAGGTACAGTAAAATGGTTTAACGCAGAAAAAGGATTCGGTTTCATCGAAGTTCAAGGTGAAGATGACGTATTCGTACACTTCTCAGCAATCGGTGGCGATGGCTTCAAAACTCTTGAAGAAGGCCAAAAAGTAGAATTCGAAGTTGTTGAAGGTAACCGCGGACCACAAGCAGCAAACGTTACTAAATTCTAATAACGTTTAATAAAAGGAGCATCCTTAACGGGTGCTCTTTTTTATTTGTTATAATTAAATAATGGTTCGAACTGATTATATTTTGAATGATACTTAATAGCCTTTTGTATGATTTATAGCCTATCGCCTATAGGAAAGTATTATTATTATGGATAGTAGAAGTGTAATATATACAATTTTATTTTTATAAAAAATAATTATTTTGATAATAGAAATAAAACTATTGAGTACGCATAGAAAATGAGACGAATTGAGTGGATAGTTCATGTTAAATGACCATTTTATTTATAATTATGCAAGAAGTCTTAAAGGAGATATAATAGCATGAAAAAAGAGGGGATTAGAAGTCAATTTCTGACAGCTAATCCCCTCGTTTCAATAGGAAGTAATTATTCTAAATCAATTAGTCTAATTTATTTTGCTCTTTCCATTCTAGGAACTCATCATAAGAAAGTTGTTTGTCTAAAATAGAACCATCTTCACGAATTTCAATTACGCGGTTTGCAATTGTTTGGATAAATTGATGGTCATGAGATGTGAAGAGCATTGCACCCTTAAAGTTAATAAGACCTTCGTTTAATGCTTGAATAGATTCAAGGTCAAGGTGGTTGGTCGGTTCATCTAATAGTAATACATTTGAGTGAGAAAGCATCATACGAGATAACATACAACGCACTTTTTCGCCCCCTGAAAGAACAGCAGGAGATTTCTTAACTTCTTCAC
>DATMJF010000200.1:0-2754 GCA_035554455.1 Rummeliibacillus sp. | reverse complement strand
TCGAAACAAAATATCCTTTTTGTGGCGGACATGGGTGACGTAGATGTGCCGGGAGAAGTTCGGAGGTATAATGGCAACACTGGGGTGTTTCTTGGTAACCTCAACCACTCCAGCTTCAGCGGCCAGTTCCATCCACGTGCTGTGGTCATTGGTCCCGATGGCTTCCTGTATGTTTCCGTACGGAACCTTCCACAGGCGGTAGGCGGCTCGGTGTTACGTTTTAACCTAAAAACTGGGAAGTTCCTTGGAGCGTTCATTGAAAGCAATGCTGTAAATGACCTCAACCGTCCAGAAGGTTTAGTCTTCGGTCCCGACGGTAACCTCTATATCACCAGTTTCAGAAGGGATGAGAATGACACGGACAAAATTTTGATTTTTGAAGGGAAAACGGGCAAGTTTCTAAATAAGATTGATCTCGATGTCGTCGGACATCCACGCGCTTTTGCGCAGGCACTCCTGTTCGGTCCCGATGGAAAACTGTTTGTTCCCATTACAGGCGATGGTCCTGACACAGGTTCAGTGAGGAGATATAACGTACATCATAGTAAAACGTTTGATGTGATCGTGCCACCTGCTTCAGGAGGAGGACCGTTAGGGGAGCCATGGTATCTGACTTTTGGCAATACAAACCCTGCGACACTGGCTTACCAGTACGACCATGATGATCATTCGTTCGAATCATCAAACGAAAGCTCCTGAGTCTTTCCACGAAATATAAAGCGAACATTCTGGTTAGCATAACGGGTTCTATTAAGGCAAAACAGAAAATAACATTTAAAATCGCATAAAGTTTAGAAGTAAAAAAGCAGGGCAATTCCCAACCGAATTCGCACCTGCTTTTTGTAACCATTAAATAATTTTATGGAATATTGTCCTTCTTCAATGAAGGCAACTCAATTGAATGAAAATGGTACAGCGCCACCCACTTTTCTTTCGAGTGTTGTAAATTAAAAATGTATAATAAATATTTCAACGATAGAGGGACTGACCCGATTATTGGACAGCCCCATTTAATCTATTCTTTAAATTTTAGCAATCTTATTGCATTTAAAATAACGATTAATGCAGCACCTGAATCACTTAAAACAGCCATCCAAAGTGTAAGTGAGCCTGTAAAGATTAAGACTAATGCTATGACTTTAATAATGATACTGAACCAAATATTTTGTTTAATAATCGTTAAAGATTTTCTACTTAGCTTCATTGTGAGAGGAAGTTTATCAAGATTATCAGCCATTAACACGATATCAGCCGTTTCCATTGCGGTGTCAGTTCCTGCACCACCCATAGCAATACCTAAATCTGCTGTTGCGAGTGCTGGAGCATCATTAATACCGTCTCCAACCATTGCCACTTTATATCCTTCATTTTGCAATTTCTTGATGGCAGATACTTTATCTTCTGGTAGTAAATCTGAGAAATAACGATGAACATTCGCCTCTGAAGCAATCATTTTTGCGGTTCCTTCGTTATCCCCAGTCAACATTACTGTTTGGCTTACTCCACTTTGTTTTAAAGCATTTAAAGCTGAAACTGTTGTTTTACGGATTGTATCTGAAACAGTAATAATCCCGATAATCTGACTATGTTTTCCTATAATTACAACGGTTTTTCCTTTGTTTTGCATCTCTTGAACTTGACTTTTTAAAGAATCACTAATTTCTTCGAATAACTTTAAATTACCAGCGTAATAAATTTCACCTTCAATGGTTGCTTGAACGCCTTTACCAACAATATTTTTGAATGACTTACCATTCTTAGGTTGAATTCCTTTTTCGTTAGCATATCGAACAATAGATTTAGCGATAGGGTGTGTAGAGTAATCTTCTAATGCGAAAGCAATTGAAAGCAATTCTTCTTCTGTTACTGATAAAGCCTTTATTTCCGATACTTTAGGCTTTCCTTCAGTCAAAGTTCCTGTTTTATCAAAAGCAATCGCATTGATGATACCTGCTTTTTCTAAGAAAGTACCGCCTTTAATTAAAACCCCGTTCTTCGCAGCGTTACCAATAGCTGATACGATCGCAACAGGAGTGGAAATGACTAAAGCACAAGGACAAGCTACAACTAGTAGCTCTAAACCTTTATAAAACCATTCTCCCCAAGCACCAAATCCAAATAGGGGAGGTAGCACCATCATTACTAATGCTAAAATGAATACAATCGGGGTGTAAATACTTGCAAATTTATCTACAAACGCTTCTGTTGGTGCTTTTTGTTCTTGTGCATCTTCAACCAAATGAATAATTTTGGAAATGGTTGTATCTTCAACTAGCTTTGTGACTTTGATTGTAAGGGAACCATGTTCATTGATTGTTCCTGCATACACAGTATCACCAATTGTTTTATCAACAGGAATCGATTCACCTGTAATAGGTGCCTGGTTAATACTTGATTCACCTTGAATGATTTCACCATCTAATGGAATTTTATCTCCAGGCTTAACAATGATCATTTCACCAACTGTAATGTTGTCAACTGGTTTTTTGATAATCTCTGATCCAATTTGGACCCATGCTTCTTGAGGAGCTAGATCCATAAGATTACTGATTGATTTTCTAGTTCGTTCAATTGATTTTGTTTGTAAGAAAGTACCGATTGCAAATAACCAGACAACAGTAGCTCCTTCAAACCATTCTCCTATAATGGCAGCTCCAATAGCTGCAGCAGACATGAGAACATTCATATCTAGTGAACGACTTTTTATGGAATAAAATGCACTCTTTACAGGTTTAAATCCACTGATGATCATCG
>DATMJF010000199.1:0-5681 GCA_035554455.1 Rummeliibacillus sp. | reverse complement strand
TGGAGCGGAAGACGGGGTTCGAACCCGCGACCCCCACCTTGGCAAGGTGATGTTCTACCACTGAACTACTTCCGCAATTATTATTATTTTTTCGACATGAATTATACTATCATAACAGTTGAAATTGTTCAATACTTTTTCAAAATCTACTTACTTCCTTTAGAGAATGTTGTAAAGAACCAAATAATATTAATTAGACCATTAATCCCACTAATAACTAATACACCGATGAGTGATGGAAGTATGCCCTTTACAGCACCTATGAATACTACTAAAAGTATCATTGATAACATAATAAGTAAGCCGAAAGAACAAAATACTGCCATTAAGTATTTCATCCACTCCAAACCTAAACTATACATTAGCAAAGGAACTAAATAAAAAACTAATATCATCGCAATTGAAAGCCACATACCTAAAGAATTAAATTGATTAGCATTTTCCCCCATATCAGATAATGGTGACATGGAACAAATAACTATTACCATACAGAACAACAAGGCAGAAAACAATGTCATAATTATAATTTTCTTTTTATTCCTCATACAAACCTCCTGCATATTGTAAATGAATTAGGCTGAAAACGACACTTTCATTGTTTATATACGGAAATTGATAAGTAAAGTTTCATAAAAATATTAAATAATGTAATATTATTCTTTTTATTAAAGGAATAACTGCTATCGAGTATGCAACCATAACGGTAGAGTACCATCATTTTACGTTCATGAATTACATTAAAAATCGGCTCTGATGTGTGAAATGGTTTTAATTCATAGTGAAAAAATCCATTAAACGCTTTTGATCGGTAAAATTCAAACTTTGAAAGGCTTTAATAATCTCTACTAATTTCATTCCGATACGAACGTATATCTTATATCGATTACAGAATGTACGTTCGTGAAAATCGAATATCAACAATGAATTTTAACAAAGCCAAAAATAAAAACATCCAATCAAATTCAATTGGATGTTTGATAATCTATTTTAATACATAGTCAGCTAAGACGCTTTGAATTTTATAGATGTTCAATGTTTTATTAAATTTCTTTTCAATAGGTTGTGCACCATTCGAAAGCCAAATTTTTAGTTCCGCTTCAAAATCAAAGGTGCCTGCTGTTTCAACGGAGAAGTGTACTACACTTTTGTATGGAATTGAATGATATTCGGTTTTCTTGCCAGTCACTCCTTGTTTATCAATCAAAAGTAAACGTTTATCCGTAAAGACGAACAAATCCCGGATCAATTTATAGGCTTGCTCTACTTTTTCATTCTTTGCCAATAAATCTTTTACCTCAGATTCAATGACACTTAAATTCACTTCTGATGCATTTCCCATTAAACCATCAAATATTCCCATACACAACTCCTTTTCTACATTTTATTAATATTTCTTTTAGAAATCTGGCATTAATAACTACAACTGAATTCAATAATGTTTCCCATCATTTTTGCTCCATTAAACAAATTTCAGATGGATTTGAAGAAAGTTTTCACTATCATTTTATTATTGAGTATTCAACTATTATTCTGTAACTTTTGATTTTTCGCTAACAAATTTCAATAATTTATTAAGTAATTCCGGCATTTCTTCAAATGCACTTTTAACATGCAATCGCTCTGAGATTTGATGTGCATCTTTGCCAAATGGACCTACATTTAATACTGGAGCAGAAAACTGCGCCATTTCCTGGAATGGAATATCATATGTTTCGCCCCATACTGGTGTGTTTTTTTCATATGTTTGCCAATCCTTATCAGCATGGAATTGACAATAACTTAGATCGCAAATCCCATTAAAATAATGTATTTGTTCTAGTGGTATATTGTATTTCTTAGATTCTTCAAGTAGTAAAGAGATGGAACCTTGTATTAATGAATTATCTGATGAATTTGCTGCTGGATAATATGGCGGTGTAAACAACAGTACTACTGCAGGAGCTAATTCTTGGCAATGTATCATTAACTGATCCGCTATTCGTAACGACATTTCACGATCATCTAAAGCTTTGTTTGCAATTACATTTGCTGTCAACTCAGATACCTTTTCTCTCCCCAGTTTTGTCACTGCATGTTCATGTAATTCTTCAAAGCGTAGCACCCGGATTTTACCTACACCTTTTATCCCCTGTTTTGTACAAACATCATCATAACGTGATTGACATTTTTTCATGGCTTCATTTGCTACTTCTTCAAAAATAGACAAAATCTCTTCAGGACTTCTTTTCATCAAGAAAACATTGTACATCGCAACTGCTCTATAAGGAGTTTGAGTGGAGTATTGGTCTTTTAAATCTTTTAGTTGTAAAGATACAGGGAGTGGTGTGACCTCTCCATATTCACTCTCTATAAACTTATCATTCCACTCCATTTCTGTTGTAAGAAAAGCACTCATAAATGGTGCCGTCATCCCTTTCAACGGCTCACCAACATGTGTTTCCTTTCCAAAAAATAATGCTGAGGGCATGATTTTACCAATTGTTCCTGAATAAATATATTCCTGTAAATCTGTAGGATCTTGTGAAAAAGAAGGTTCACTGTTCAAAAATAACACGATTTCTAAATCTTGTTCCTTTTGTAATTCAGTCATATGTTTTACTGCTTGACGCATACCTGCAGAGTTTACCTCTTCATCTGGAACGGTTACTAGCAATAGATTAATAGGCCATTGTTCTTCAATCGCACGTTCAATCATTTGCATATGAAGTACAAGGCCCATTTTCATATCCATTACGCCTCGGCCAAACAAGTAATCTCCTGATTCTAAGTCCTTTTTAGCAGATTCGTTTAACATGTCTGGATTAGACAAAAATGCTTTTGTTAGTTCTTCCGGCATTGTTGCTAATGGCATTAAAGATCCATACTCTTCAATTTGAACAGTATCAAAATGACTGATGAGTACAACCGTTTCTTGCACATTTTCTTGTTTGTATAATGCTGAAACAACTTGTCTGCCATGATCCACATCACATAGATTTAAATACTCTGAATATTTTTCAAAGTATGTTAATTGTTGAAGTTTTGCTAGGAGCTTACTTGAAAATTGTTGTTCTCCTTGCGTTAAAGTTTGACTTTCCCAACTTACAATCTCACAAAGTAGTGCTCGTAACTTTTCCGGTGTCTCCCACATCATTTTCTTCACCTTCCTGTTTCTTAATTTCAACTTTTTCTTCTTGCCCAGTAGTAATCATCGTTTTTTTACTAAGTTTTATTTGATAAAAAAGAATACATGCGATGAAGAACCCAATACCGTATAGCAAGCCAATTCTTTGTGTTGGATCCCACGCAAGGAATATTAGAATGGCTGCACAGAATGTAATACAGAATAGTGGAATAAACGGATACCATTTTACTCGATAACCTAAATTTTCTACTTTTCCTCCACTTGCTATATATTTTCTTCTAAACATGAATTGTGAAAGTGCGATTCCCATCCAAGAAATTGTTACCGATATACCTGCAATCGACATGAGCAAAACGAAAACTGCATCAGCTTTCATAACACTTGTTAACAACGAAAGTAAAGAAAAGATCATTGTAAATAAAAGTGCTTTGAATGGAATATTGTGCTTGTTAACTTCTCCAAATACCTTTGGTGCCATACCATCTTTTGACATTGCCCAAAGTAATCTTGTTGATGCATACAAGCATGAATTCCCCACAGATAATATAGCCGTTAAGATAACAAAGTTCATAATATCTGGTGCAAAAGGAATTCCTACGTTTTCAAGTAATGTTACAAATGGACTTTCCATTAGCCCCAATTCACTTGTTGGGAAAATGGCAGATAAAATTAGAATTGATGCAATATAGAAAAGAATGATCCGTAGCAAAATCGTACTAATTGCTTTTGGAATATTCTTTTGTGGACTCTCCGTTTCACCTGCTGCTATCCCTACCAACTCTGATCCTTGATAAGAGAAAATAACATTCATCATGGTGACAAATACAATACTTATTCCTGCTGGGAAAAGTAGATTAGGTGCAAGATTATCTAAATGTGGTGTTGGTCGATCTACTTGTGAAATAACACCCGTAATGACACCTATTCCAATAACGATAAATAGAATAACCGCAACCACTTTAATTCCAGAGAACCAAAATTCAGCTTCAGCAAATCCTTTTGTAGACAATGCATTTAATGCAAAGAGTAATACCATAAACACTGCACACCATATCCAGACTGGTACATCTGGAAACCAATGTTTCATCATAATGCCTGCTGCAGTAAATTCAACACCAGCAGTAGCTGCTGAGCCTACAAAGTACATCCAACCTAATGAAAACCCTGCAGATGGATGGATGTATTTTGTTGCATAAGTTTGAAAAGAGCCTGTTACTGGCATATGTACAGCAAGCTCTCCCAAACAAGTCATAACCATATATAAGATAAATCCACCAATTAAATAACCAATGATTGCCCCACCTGGACCTGCTTGGTTGATTGTATAACCGACATTTAAAAAGAGACCTGTACCAATCACTCCCCCAAGTGATAGCATTAGTAAATGTCTACTTTTCATAGAACGTTTTAATTGGTTTGATCCATTCACCCCTTGTTGCTCGTTCATCGTGATTCCCCCTAGTTTAAAATCTTAATGATAAACAGCTTAAACCACCATCTTGTTTTTGAAATTCGCTCATAGGTAATTCAATTACTTGATGCCCAGCAGCTTGCAATTTTTCTTTTGTTGCTGGATATCCTGACGGGATAATTACATAATCATTTACAAGGATGCAATTTGCTGAGTACTCATCATCTTTTGGAATGACAATTTTGTCATATGATGCAAAAAGCTCGTCATCTACAAATTCACCAGCAAGTACCATTTGGTTATTTCCTAAATACGCAATTCCCGTTTTTAAATGGAAAAATTCTTTTAATGGTACAATGTGAGCACTATAACCTTCGCCCTCTAAAATAGACTTAAGTTGTTCTGCCCCTTCTTCATTCGTTCTAGCAGAGATTCCGATATAAAAAGTGTCGTCTGCTTGTAATATGTCCCCTCCATCTAATGTACCAGGTGCTTCAATATGATAAACTTTGTCATAAAATCCTTTTAGAACTGGCTCCATTGCTATAATTTCACCATTTCTGCTCTCTGCTCCCGGATTTGTAACTACTGCAAAATCCTTCGTTAAAACAGCTGTATCCTCAACGAACGTTGAATCAGGATAAGCTTCGTCCACTTCTAAATAAGTTACTTCAACCTTGCATCGTTTTAACGCTTCAACATAATTCTCATGTTGGATTAGTAACTCCTCATAATTAGGTGTTCCTAAATTTGATGTAGTTAATCCTTCAACATAACATTTACCAGGTTTTTTTACGATTACATTTGAAAACATATCTCTTTTCCCCCTTAGATTCTTTGTACAGGACAAGTTAAACATGTAGGCCCACCTGTTCCCTTGACTGTAATTTCTTCCCCTTCATATGTGTAAACTGTAGCACCAGCGTCTTTCAGAGATTGCTCCGTCATCGGATTTCCTGCTGGAAGTATACAAACTCTTGGAGCTAGAGCTAATACATTGCACCCTAAATTATCATACTCATCAATCGGAACTTCAATTAGCTTAAAATCGTGTTCCAATAACCACTGCCTTAGTATGACAGGCATAAGTCGTGAATGCACAACTGCTAAGTCTTTGTCTACAATGCTGATGAACGACATTAAATG
>DATMJF010000198.1:0-6829 GCA_035554455.1 Rummeliibacillus sp. | reverse complement strand
ATAATATAATGGTTATATTTTTGCAATAATAGTTAGCTATACTATGTTTAAGTGATATTCATTGTGAGTTACAAAGTCTAATCATAATATAGTTTAATAATTATTTAAATCGCTTTTTAGAAGCGATGTGAGAAGCTTTTTGTGTATTTGCAAAATGCCATTTTGTTACGCTGTGAAGAGCATCTTCGCCTTGCGCAAGTAAAATTTGGGCGGCTATTTCATCTACTTTATGACTTGCACCTTTCGGTAATGTGACACCGATTAATTTACTTAGTTTGTCCATTTCCGATAAAAAGGCACATCGAGCTAAAATAGAAGCAGCGGCTACAGCAACATGGATCTGTTCTGCTTTTGTAGCAAATAACACGTTTTCTGTAACGATTTCTTTTTCATTTTTAAGATAATTATAGTAAGTTTTTCTTTCGGCAAATTGATCAATTAGAACATATTCTGGTTTTTCAGGTGCAATCTTTTCTAAAAGTCGGCCAATTGCTTGATTGTGAAGTTGCGCTTTCATTTTACCCTGAGAAGCACCAGCAGCTTGTACAAGATTATACTTGTCATTATGCAATGTCAGCACACAGTGAGGAAGAGCAGCTTTTAGGTCAGATGCGATTTTTAGCATATAGTCATCTGATAACATTTTAGAATCCTTGACACCTAACTCTTTCACCAAATCAATTTTGTCTTGTGGTACATAGACGGCTGCAACTGTAATAGGACCAAAATAATCGCCCGTTCCTGTTTCATCAGAGCCAATTATAGATAAAGAGGATAGGTTTTTAGGCAACGTATCTCCTTTTGATAACGTCATAGTAGGCGTATCTTCTGCTTGAGTTTTCCACTGTTTGGCTTCGCGTTCACATCCGCCACCTTGGAACATTACTTTACCAGATGAATAGATAGTGATCACACAGTCAGCAAGTTTTGCGGCAAATATAACACCAGGTGCTTTGCGTTCTACGATATTTTGAGAATAGTAGTTCATAACATCTTTTTGAACCTTTGGGGTTAGTTTAATTACAATATTAGACATATTTTATAATTCCTTTCTTCTTAAATAATTCACAACTTAAACACTTCATGTTATCATAAGAAATAGGACTTTAAAGGAGGTTGAGGCAATGTCTGTGCAACGAAAAAATCGGGTTTCAGTTGAAATCTTCGGTCAAACTTATAATATAGTTGGGACAGAATCGGCAGGACATATGCGATTTGTAGCGGCAACTGTAGACGACCAAATGCGTGTGATTAAGCGTGCAAATCCAAGCCTCGACAGTGCCAAGCTAGCCGTCCTCACTGCTTGCAATGCAGTAAACGATTACTTGAAATTAAAAAACCAAGTAGAAATACTAGAATCACAATTGAAAAATTTAAAGGATGAAGTGAATGGTTGATTTAATCATAATTATTTTATTATTTGCTGGATTAGTTAGTGGTGCAAGAAGAGGTTTAGTAGTTCAGCTAATCCAAATGGTTGGCTTTTTAATCTCAATAATTGTAGCCTATCTCTATTATAAACCGTTAGCGGAAAAATTGGTTCTTTGGATTCCATATCCTTCCGTTGATGAAAATACTACATTAAAATTTGCTGTAGAGCAATTAGATTTAAGCCAAACATTCTATCAATTATTAGCGTTTGCGTTAATATTCTTTGTTGTCAAATTTGCAATACAAATATTGGCATCATTATTTGACTTTTTAAGACATATTCCAATCCTAGGTGGCTTAAATCGTATTTTAGGTGGAGTTCTTGGATTTGTTGAGGCATATTTGCTTATTTTCATCGTGCTATATGTATTAGCACTTATTCCAATTGAAGGTATCCAAAAGTATGTAGATGGATCATTCTTAACAAAGTTAATGCTTGAATACACGCCAATCATATCAAAAACATTCCAAAATTTGTGGTTTGTTTATATGAAATAAAAAAGTAGAACTAGACTTCTCTCTTTAGAGGGAAGTCTTTTGTCGATAAGGAGGAAAATACGATGAATAAAAAGAAAATCATTCAAACGCTTGAGAAAATTGCAATCTATTTAGAACTTCAAGGCGTCAACCCTTTTAAAATAGCCGCATTTCGTAAAGCTGCAGCCGCATTAGAGGCAGATACGAGAAGCATGAGTGAAATTGAAGATATTACTGCAATCAAAGGAATTGGAAAAGGGACAGCAACTGTTATTCATGACTTATTGGAAAATGGTCGATCTGAAGTACTCATGCAACTGGAGGAAGAAGTTCCAAAAGGGCTACCACCATTGTTAAAATTACCTGGATTGGGTGGTAAGAAAATCGCTAAGCTCTATCAAGAACTTGGAGTAGATTCAGCTGAAAGTTTAAAAAAAGCGTGCGAAGAAGGAAAGGTATCAACTCTTTCTGGTTTTGGGAAGAAAACAGAAGAAAAAATTTTAAAAGAACTTGAGAGTTTTGGACAGAGAGCTGAGTTTCATCCTGTATGGCTATTAGAAGAAGTGGTAGCTGACATTGAAAATACATTGCAAGAAATACCGGAAATTGAACAATCATCTGTTGCGGGAAGCTTTAGACGTGTAAAAGAGCAAAGTAAGGACGTTGACTTTATCATTGCAACAAGTAATCCGGAGGCTGTAAAAGAAGCTTTACTTTCAAAATTAATAATCAAAGAAATTATTGCAGCTGGAGATACCAAAGTGTCTGTTACTTTACAAACAGATGATGTAAATGTTGATTTTCGTTTAGTCTCCCTAGATGAATATGCAACAGCTCTTCACCATTTTACTGGATCAAAAGAACATAACGTACGGTTGCGTCAAATTGCAAAAGAGCGTGGCGAGAAAATTAGTGAATATGGAGTAGAGCAAACAGATGGTTCTGTATTAACATTTAACTCCGAAAAAGAATTCTTTGCTCATTTTGATTTGCCATTTATCCCACCAACAGTGAGAGCAGGTACGGATGAATTTGATCGTTTAGACGAAATTCCAAAGCTCGTGCAACTAAGTGATATCAAATCAGATTTGCATATGCATACAACATGGTCTGATGGAGCGCATGCAGTTCATGAAATGGGCGAGGCATTAATAGCTAAAGGCTATCAATATGCAGTGATAACTGATCACTCCCAATATTTAAAAGTAGCCAATGGACTTACTCCAGAACGATTAGTAGAACAACGCAAAGAAATTTGGGCTTTTAACGAACAGCACCCTGACTTCCGTTTGTTAGCAGGAACTGAGATGGATATTTTACCGGATGGTTCGCTTGATTTTGAAGATGACGTAATGGCAGAGCTAGACTTTGTTATAGCATCTATTCACTCTAGTTTTTCACAACCACAAGAGAAAATTATGGAACGACTACATAATGCGATAAAAAATCCACATGTTGATATGATTGCACATCCAACAGGTCGTGTTATTGGTCAAAGAGATGGGTATAATCCTGATATAGCTCAACTTATTACATGGGCGAAAGAATATGGTAAAATTTTAGAGTTGAATGCTAATCCATACAGACTTGATCTTTGTGTAGAACATTTAGAAATGGCTGCCAAAGCAGGTGTTCCTATTGCAATTAATACAGACGCACACGCCATCGAACAGCTTCGTTTTATGGATATTGGCACAAAATATGCTCAAAAAGCATGGCTAAAAAAAGAAAACATAGTTAACACATGGTCGCTAGAAGACTTTGTGAAGTATATAGAGAAGAAATAGGAGGTGTTTTTTTAGTGATTGCAGAACGCGCACTAAAAACACTAGAGTTTGATAAAATACGAGCACAAGTAGCAACTTATTGCACGTGTTCAATTGGAACATCAGCAATTGAAAAACTAATTCCTGAAACAGATTTAGAAAAAGTAAAAGCATTATTAGATGAGATGGATGAAGGTCTATCGATTCTTCGAGTTAAAGCAAATGTACCAATGGGAGGGATATTCGATATTCGTCCACATGCAAAACGCGCGCAAATTGGTGGAATGCTTAGTCCACAAGAATTGATGGAAATTTCAAGTACGATTCGTGCGAGCCGAATATTCCGAGAATTCATCGAAGGTATTGAAGCAGAAGGCGATATTCAAATTCCTTACTTTATCCAAAAGAAAAATGATATCCCAGTTCTAACGGGACTACAACATGAAATCAATTCTTGTATCGATGAAAATGCAAGTGTAATGGATTCAGCAAGCTCTGAATTGCGTTCAATCCGTCAACAACTTCGAGCACAAGAAGGGCGTGTACGTGAAAAATTAGCAAGTCTAACACGTGGTAGCAATGCTTCCAAAATGCTATCAGATTCTATTATTACAATTCGTAACGACCGTTTTGTTATTCCGGTAAAACAAGAATACCGTGGTCATTACGGTGGCATCGTGCATGATCAATCAGCTTCAGGTCAAACACTTTATATCGAACCAGATGCCGTAGTACAAGCAAATAACGAAATACACAGTTTAAGAGCAAAGGAAAAAGTAGAAATCCAAAAAATATTACTTCACCTTTCTGCTTTAGTGCAAGAAGTGGCACATTCATTATTTTCACTCGTTCAATTACTAGGCGAAATTGATGTTATTTTAGCTAAAGCAAAATATGGTCAAGCAAATAAATGCACAATGCCAATAATGAATGATGAAGGTTATATTAAATTAGGGAAAGCACGTCACCCACTATTACCAATCGATGTAGCAGTAGCAAATGATATTGAATTTGGTCGTGATATTACAGCAATCGTTATTACTGGTCCTAATACAGGTGGTAAAACGGTCACATTAAAAACAGTTGGCTTATGCACATTAATGGCACAAGCCGGTATTCCAGTACCTGCACTTGATGGCTCAGAACTTTCAGTCTTTACACAATTATTCGCTGACATCGGTGATGAGCAATCAATCGAACAAAGTTTAAGTACATTCTCTAGTCATATGGTGAATATTGTAGATATCCTACAACAATTTGATGAGCATTCACTTGTCTTATTTGATGAACTAGGTGCTGGAACAGACCCTCAAGAAGGTGCTGCCCTTGCCATCTCTATTTTAGATGAAGTACATGGCAGAGGTGCTCGCGTCATGGCGACAACCCACTATCCTGAGCTAAAAGCATATGGCTATAACCGTCAAGGCGTAGTCAATGCAAGTGTTGAATTTGATGTTGAAACATTAAGTCCAACTTATCGCTTATTAATTGGTGTTCCTGGACGTAGTAATGCCTTTGAAATTTCTACACGCCTAGGTTTACCGGAACATATTATTAAAAGTGCAAAATCATTTACTGGCACAGATCGTCATGAAGTTGAATCGATGATTGCTTCACTTGAAGAAAGTCGTCGTAAATCCGAAGCAGATGCAGAACGTTCACATCAACTTCTTGAAGAAGCAGAAAAACTCCAAGCAGAGCTTGATGCAAAATTAAAAGACTATGAAGAAAACAAGGAAGAGTTAGCGAAAAAGGCCAAAGAAAAAGCACGTAAAATTGTTGACGATGCAAAAAGAGAAGCAGAAGAAGTCATTGACGAGCTTCATAAAATGCGTTTAAATGCAAACAAAGTTGTAAAAGAACATGAAATTATTGAAGCTCGTAAACGACTCGAAGAAGCTGCTCCTGCTGAAAATCGCATTTTGAAAAAACAACGCCAAGCAAATGAGCGCGCTGTTAGCCTTCAAAAAGGTGATGAAGTCAAAGTATTAAGCTACGGTCAAAAAGGAATACTGCTTGAAAAAGTATCTGACCAAGAATGGATTGTTCAAATCGGTATTTTGAAAATGAAACTTGATGAATCAGACTTAGAATATGTAAAACCTGAGAAAGTAAAAGAGACGGTTTCGGTAGGGAACGTACGTAATCGAGATTCATATGTTAAACTTGAATTAGATTTACGTGGAGAACGTTATGAAGACGCAATGATGCGTACCGAAAAATACTTGGATGACGCATTATTATCAAATTATAACCGAGTATCCATTATTCACGGTAAAGGAACAGGTGCACTCCGACAAGGTATTCAATCACTACTTAAACGTCATAAACGCGTAAAATCATTCCGCTTCGGCGAGGCTGGTGAAGGTGGCTATGGCGTGACCGTAGTTGAATTAAAATAGAGAAAGAATATAGGGGTGGGGATTGTATGTTGCTGAGTAGCTTTTGGCATCATCCTATTGTTGAAACAACAGGCTACTTTAGTGTAGTCGTGCTTTGTCTTGTTATGGCCATGGTAATATTTGAACTTGTTACCAAATATAAAAACTGGCAAGAAATAAAGAATGGCAATGTCGCAGTCTCCTTAGCAACTGGCGGTAAAATAATAGGAGTTTGTAATGTTTTTCGCTATTCCATTGAACGTCATAATTCACTAATCGAAATGATTGGATGGGGATTGTTTGGATTTATTTTACTAATTTTCGCTTATATTCTCTTTGAATTTTTGACACCTACATTTAAAATAGACCATGAAATTGAAAAGGATAACAGATCCGTGGGTTTTATTTCCTTTACGATTTCAGTTGGTCTATCATTTGTAATAGGAGCAAGTATTTCTTAGCAGTTTAGGAGAGTAAGTATGGAAACTTTGGCAAAAGTGTTGATGGTTGTTTGTGGTCTCTTCATCATAACGGGCATTATATATTTAATGATGCATTAGACTAAAAGCAGTAATAGTTTACTTATGAAGATTAATAGTAATTAAAGATTAGGTTTATGTCTAATCTCATGCTGTAGTCAAACTCGATGAATTTTGAGTTTGACTGCAGTTTTTTCTTTTACAATAAATAGAGTAAATAAGACCGTTGATTTCCGCTAAGGTGGACGTTTTACGCGGGCGGGCGCCGAGCCGTTTTTGAGGCCACTGAAAAAGT
>DATMJF010000197.1:0-2802 GCA_035554455.1 Rummeliibacillus sp. | reverse complement strand
ATATCTATTAGAACATTGTCTATGAAGCGGAAGATGGCGACTCCTGCGGGAAAGCGAGACAGGTGAGACCCCGCAGTGAAGCACGGTACGGGCTTCCGAGGAGGCTCAACGCTCGCCCGCGGAAAGCGCCATCTGGAGCGGAATACCAAGTAAATACTAGAAATGGAATATTATCCAATTATTTAATTGTTTATTTAGAAAATATTCGTATTTTTTAACTAGAAAGCACTTATGAAATCGACTTACTCAGGTGAACTTTTGAATTATTTCATTTCGCCAGACTGAAGTTTATACATTTGATTATATCTGCCGCCTAAAGAAAGAAGCTCTTCATGCGTACCTTGTTCAACTATTTCTCCACGATCGAGCACTAAAATACGGTCTGCGTTTTTAATAGTAGAAAGTCGGTGTGCAATGATAAATGTTGTACGGCCTTTTTTCAATACTTCCATTGCATGTTGGATAATTTCTTCTGTTTCTGTGTCAATATTAGACGTTGCTTCATCTAATATTAAAATTGCCGGATTGAATGCAAGAGCTCTCGCAAAGGAAATAAGTTGACGTTGACCTGATGATAGTGTACTTCCCTTTTCAATAACAGGTTCATCCACTCCACCAGGTAAATTTTCTAATACACGTTCACCGCCAACTGCATTCAACGCTTTTTCAACCGTTTCACGCGAAATCTTCGGATCATCTAAGCTTACATTGGATGCAATCGTACCTGTAAATAAATAAGGATCTTGTAATACGATGCCCATGTGCTCACGAATTGTTTGACGAGAATAGTCTTGAATATTTATCCCGTCAATTGTTATTGAACCCTTTGTAACATCGTAAAAACGGAATAATAGATTCATAATTGAACTTTTCCCAGATCCCGTATGTCCTACAAGTGCGATTGTTTCACCTTGTTTTGCCTCAAAGGTAATATCTTTTAGCACATATTCCTCTTCTTTATAAGCAAACCAAACATGATTAAACGATACGTTTCCGTGATATCGGTCAATTCTCGTATCATCCACAGCCTCTCCTGGCTGATCTAATAAATCAAAAATACGTTCAGAAGCAACATTCGCTCTTTCTAGTCGAGCTAACTGATTCACTATATTGGTAACTGGATTAAACAAACGCGTAATATAATCAACAAATGCATATAACATACCAATTGAAATTGCTCGATTTCCAGTTAACTCAGCACCACCAAAATACCAAATAAACATGATAAATGTAAGAGAACGAATGACACCAACTAAGTTATGTGAAGTAGCGGAATCTAATAAGACAAGTTTATTTTGATATTTATAATATTCATCATTTAATTCATTAAATTCATCAGCCATTTGCTTTTCACGTCCAAAAGCTTGAATAATGGTCATACCATTAATAGACTCGTTAATCATACCGTTCATATCAGAGAGCTTTCCTCGTACGATATGATTGTATTTTGCAGCATATTTGCGATAAAGAATAGCCCAAATAATGAGTAATGGGATCACAAGCAATGCAATACAAGCCATTTTCCAATCAAGGAAGAATAATGTGATATAAATTCCAAATATCGTCATAAAACTTGCTGCAAATTGTGATACGACCGTCACAAACAGGTCATGAATTGCTTCCGTATCATTTGTTACTCTTGATACAACTTTCCCGGCTGGTAATCGATCGAAATAGCGAATCGGTAATGTTTGTATATGCTGATATACATCATTTCGCATTTTTTGAATAATACGATTTGCGCCCATTTGTAATAGAATGTACTGACCATAACGGAAGATTGCTGTAATGATGGCTAAACCAAAGAATACAGCAAGTAATATTGCCATTGGTTTAAAATCTAGACCTGCAGTTGTTGCTTTTGCTATATGATCATCAATAATTTTCTTAGCAACTAAAGGACCTGCTAAGTCTGCTGCTACTGCAATCGCTAAGAGGAAAAGCCCTGTAGCTAATGTTTTTTTGTAAAGTAGTGCATATTGCCAAAGTCTTTTTGTTGTACTCATTATTTCGCCCCCTCAATCTGTTGGCGATCATGTTGTTCTTTGTACCAACCATCTTGTGAGATGAGTTGCTCATGTGTACCTTCTTCAACGATTTTGCCGTTTTCTAAAACGATAATCCAATCTGCATGCATAATGGCAGATAGTCGATGCGTTACGATTATCGTTGTTTTATTTGTGCGGATTTGTTGAATATTTTTGATAATGATACTTTCTGTCTTTGCGTCAACTGCTGACAACGAATCATCCAATATTAAAATTTCCGGATTACGTATCAATGCACGTGCAATCGATATCCGTTGTTTTTGACCACCAGATAAAGATATTCCTTTCTCACCTACTAATGTATTTAACCCTAAAGGTAACATTTCTAAATCTTTTTCAAAGCATGAAACTCGAATAGCTTCTTGTAATTCTTCTTCAGTAGCATTTGGTTTACCAAATAGAATGTTTTCTCTAATTGTACGTGAAAATAGCACATGATCTTGAGGTACATAGCCAATCCAATTACGTACTTGTTCCTTTGTTTGCGCCTCTATTAATTCTCCAGACAATTCTAAAGTACCTTCGCCAGTAGGATATTCTCGTAATAATTGCTTCACGACTGTTGTTTTACCACTACCAGTCTTACCTACAATCCCTAATGTTTGACCTTTTTTTAGGGATACTTCTAAATGCGATAAATTGGTAGATTGTGATTGTGGATATTGGAACGTCACATCATCAAATACAATTGAGTTTGGTTTTTCAATAACCATTGGTGTCTGTGGATTTTCTACATCTTCTTTTTCATTCAACG
>DATMJF010000196.1:0-2084 GCA_035554455.1 Rummeliibacillus sp. | reverse complement strand
ACGTCCTGTGGCAACGACTCCGTGACCAACATCCTGTTGCCCCGAGGAGGCTTGATGCTTGCCCGCGGAAAGGGCCTGTCTGTAGCGAAACATTTTAATCTAATAGGAAAATAGCTATTTTATGTTAAAAGTAATCTAAAGAAAATCAAAAAACTTCAAGAAAAAATAAAACTTTTTTGCCTAGATTATTATTTCCTACTATAATAGTAGCAAATGTATGTATTAGTGAAATGAGGGGTTGTATGTTTCAACCATTGAATAAAGGCGATGTTGTAGGAGTATATTCTCCTTCAAAACCAGCTTCTGTAGCTGCACATGCCCGCTATCTTAGAGGGAAGCAAGTACTTGAATCGCTTGGTTTAGTTGTTAAAGAGGGAAGTTTAACTGGAAAAGAGGATTATTATAGGTCTGGTACACCAAAAGAACGTGCTTTAGAATTAAATCAACTGCTGCGTGATCCAGAAGTTAAGATGATTATACCATCTATTGGTGGTACAAATGCGAATAGCATTTTGCCATATATCGATTATGAAGCATTTCAACAAAATCCTAAAATCGTAGTCGGTTTATCGGATGTTACAGCAATTTTGCTTGCTTTATATAGTAAAACAGGGATTCCTGTATTCCATGGACCTTCAGTTACTTCTACCTTAGGAGAATTTCCACCATTAGTAGAAGATACGATAAAGTATTTTAAAAGGATGTTTATGAATGAAATACAGGCACCTTATGATATACCGATGTCTAATCTTTGGTCTGATGATATGGTGAATTGGTTAGAAAAAACTGATGACAAAAAGTTGTATAATAACGAATGGATTTGTGTACAGAAAGGAAAGACAAAAGGTAGACTTATCGGTGGAAATGTCAATACGATGTATGGCACGATTGGCACAGAATATTTTCCAATAATTGAAGAGGGTGATCTTCTTTTAATAGAAGATACCACAAAGTCTGCTGCAGTTATTGAAAAAAACTTTGCGATGTTAAAACTTCATGGGATTTTGGATAAAGTATCAGGCATTATATTGGGGAAACATGAACAATATGATGATATGGGTACAGGAAGAAAACCTTATGAGATATTATTAGAACAAATAGATGGAAGAGATATTCCGATTTTAGCGGATTTTGATTCATGTCATACACATCCACTTCATTCAATGCCTTTTGGCCGTCAAGTCGAACTTAATGCAACAGAGAAAAAAGTAACATTAGTTGAAAATTGGCTATAACTAGGAGTGAATAAAAGTGTACATAGGTGGAAAAAAAGATTTAAATGCATTAGATCAATACACGATTGAAACTTTAGGTCTACCAGGAACTGTGCTAATGGAAAACGCCGGAAATGCAGTAGTAGAAACATTATTAAAAGACTATGAAGATGTTGAAGCGAAAATCCTCGTTTTAGCAGGTGCAGGGAATAATGGTGGGGATGGTTTTGTTATTGCTAGAAAGTTATGTGACCGGGGGTTTAACGTTGAACTGGGTCTCCTTGTCGATGAATCAAAAATTAAGGGCGATGCGTTAACACATTTTAATATTTATCGTAATCGGCAATTACCATTTTTCCAATTGGCAGAAACGAATTTTAACAAACTACAAGAAAAAATGAATTGTGCAACAATTATTGTGGATGCCATGC
Organism: Rummeliibacillus sp.; assembly: GCA_035554455.1. GTDB lineage: Bacteria > Bacillota > Bacilli > Bacillales_A > Planococcaceae > Rummeliibacillus. The sequence goes on along the minus strand of DATMJF010000196.1, from coordinate 439 downwards.
TTGGAACTGGTGCACATGGAAGTATAAGAGAACCATATCGTTCCGTTATTCAAATGGTCAATCGATCTACAGCTTTTGTGTTATCAGTGGATATCCCATCAGGACTACAAGCAGATGACGGGCATGTTGAAGAATTTGCCATAAAGGCAGATCAAACAGTAACCTTTGTGATGCCAAAAATAGGATTCTATTTACAAGATGGGCCTAACTATTTAGGTGATTTGAAAATAGTGGATATTTCTGTTCCGACGGAATATGTGAAACAGTTAAATTTATCATTACCTAAACTGATAACAATTTCTGATGTTTTTGCACAAATGCCAAAACGTCCAGCTAATGGACATAAAGGAACATTTGGTCATGGTTTAGTCATTGGTGGTTCTAAACCGTATGTTGGAGCACCTATTTATTCAGCAAAATCTGCATTTCATACTGGGAT
>DATMJF010000195.1:0-6690 GCA_035554455.1 Rummeliibacillus sp. | reverse complement strand
TGCAATTTGATCTAAATACTGGTCAACAGGAAGTGCTTTATGGTCTACCGAAATGGTTGCATCTTTTGATTGAGACATATAACGATTGATGACTGTTAGAATATCTTCAACTTTTACACCTTTATTTTGAATAGCTTTTTGATCAAAAGTAACCTTGTATTTAGGTGAACCATTTGTTAAATCAACTTTCCCATCAACACTTAGGTTCGCGATTTTTGATAAGTTTGTTCTTGCTTCTTGGGCTACTTGATCTAAAGTTGCTTGATCTGACCCCGTAAACAATATACGCATTTGTGAATCATCACCAGAAATGTTCTGGCTGGTTACTGTATAAGTGACATCTTTAGATAATGTCGGAAGCTGAGTTTGTAATTGTTTGATGACAGTGTCAGCATCCTTGTCGTTCTTCAACACAACAGAAAGGTTGGCGACATTTGGATAAGTGATAAAGCCTCCACCTTGATCAAAAACATCATCACTTTGCGGTGTCATGGTAGAGCCAAAGTTTGATGAATACGCCTCGACTTTCGGATTAGACTTCAATGTTTTCTCAATTTTTTGTACTTCAGAATCGACTTGGACTAATGTACTTCCTTTTGGCAATTCTGCTTTAATGGAAATTTGTCCAATCTTTGCACTAGGTAATAAACTTACTGGAAGAAAAGCAGAATAGATACCAGCAGCTAAGAATACTAAGATGGAACCTATAAGCATTGCTTTTTTATGTTTAAAAGCAGATTGCAAGATTGGTTTCATTTTTGAATCGAGCTTGATAGATTGTTTTTCTCTGTTTCCACCTTTCCATCCCAAAAATGCAAGAGCAGGGATGACAAGCATTGCAACAAAGAATGAAATGATTAATGCAATAACGATTGTCCACGCAAATCCACTGTAAGATGCGCTAATTACGCCTCCAACAAAGGCAATTGGAATATAAACTGCAATTGTTGTTAACGTAGAACCTAATATCGCAGGAAGCATTTCAGTAACAGATGATGCAAGAATGGAAAGCAAAGGTTTGTCTTTCGATTCTTCCCGTTTTCGATACATGTTGTCTAAGATAACAATGGAATCATCGACAATACGTCCCATCGCTACAATCAAACCAGAAACCGTTAAAATATTTAACGTAATCCCCATTGACTTTAAGAAAGCCGTGGTCGCTAACAATGAGATTGGAAGCGAAATAGCAATTAATAAGGTAGATCTTACATTTCGGAAGAAGAAGAATACACATATCATTGAGAACAAACAACCAAGTAAACCTTCTCTTACCAATCCGAAAAGAGAGCTGTTTAATTCTTTCCCACGGTCAAGTAAAAGTTGGAAAGAAACGTCTTTTGGATTTACTGTATCTAAGTGCAGATGTGAAACACGGTCTTTAACTTGATCAGCGACATCAGTGATATTTGCTGAAGGAGTTTTGATTACATTTAAAGTAACACTTGGTGATCCATTTGTTCTGGAAACGGTTTTAACGTCATTTAAAGAATGCGTAATAGTACCAAATGTTGAAATAGGAATTGCTTTCCCATCCTTGTTCTGGATCGTTGCGCTTTCCATTTGTTTCTCGGTTAATGGTAACCCATCAAAAGAAACAGGTATTGATAATTGGTTATTAACAATATTGCCTTGTGGCATTGATGGAACAGCTAAAGCAAAAGATTTATTTACATCATCTAATGTTAATCCGTTTTTTACAAGGTCTTTCATGCGGATTGTTAATACATATCCATCTTTTGCTCCACCAAATACGGTTACATCTGCTACACCTGGAACAGATTTTAACTGTTTAACAATTTCTTGTGTTGCAGTGGAACGTAGTGTTTGTTCATCTAATTTTGAACTTGTTATACTGTAAGTCAAAATTGGAAATGAACTTGTTGTTAATCTGGTTACCGATGGAGTGGTTGTTATTGTTTGTGGAAGATCTGCATTTGCCAAAGCTTTATTTACTTGATCTTCTGCTTGTTTCATGTCTGTATCCATCGGGAAATAAAGACTCATATATAACCCACCGTCATACGATGTAGATTCCACATTGGATAATCCATCCACTGTTTTGACGGCACTTGCCAAATTATCGGTCACTTGCTGTTTTACCTGAGCTGCTTGAATACCAGGTACCCGCATACTTACCGAAAGCGTTGTATTGTTAATACCTGGTAAATAATCGCGTTGCATTTGGAATGCTGAAATACCACCCCAAGTCAAAATAAGGACAACACACACAATCATTAGAATAGCTCTTTGCATGGCTCCCTCTACAATTTTTTTCATTCGTTTACCTCCCTTATTATGAATCCACTAAATCATTATGAAAAAAGCTAATCTTTTGGCAGTTACATAGTGTCATGAATTCAACTATGAAACTTATATCCGAAAGAGTAGTCTAAGTATACAAAAGGAAACTTTTCAAACTATGAGTAAATGATTAAAAATTCATTAAGATGCAAAAAGAATAATTTTTCGAAAAGAGTTTAGGTTTTTTTATTTATATTTGTTTACCTATTTGTTCCATTAATAAAAGATTAAGAATTCATTAACTTAGCTCATTCGAACATTTATCATGCTAAATTGTAATTAAATCTAGATTTGAAGGAATACTTACTCTGAGTTTCTTTTTATAAAACGTGGAGGCTTGTATATGGACTACTTATTAACTTTATTTGAACAGCACAGTTATTTGATATTATTCATAGGCATTTTTCTAGAACTTATGGCTTTACCTATTTCAGGTGAATTTTTAATGAGCTTTGCAGGGTATTTTATATATCAGGGAAAAATGGATTATTCTTTGGCACTTCTGACAGAATTTCTTGCAGCTGGTGCGGGAATTACCGTAACCTATTGGATCGGTAGGTTAGGGGGATATAAACTAATTGAAAAATATGGAAGATATATCCATTTAGGCCCGGAGAGATATAAAAAAATATCTGATTGGTTTGACCGTTCAGGAAGTAATTTGTTGGTCTTTGCATATTTTATTCCAGGAGTTAGACATTTCACTGGTTATGTTTCGGGGATTTCAAAGATGTCATTCCGAAAATTTGCTATTCTCGCTTATATTGGATCATTTTTATGGGGAGTTTGTTTTATTACTCTAGGAAAAGAATTGGGTCCTCACTGGGAGAACTTCCATCAAGCTGCAGGTAAATATATTGTTATTTTTATTGTCATTTTGGCGATATTGCTAATTGGATATTTAGTTTTTAGATTTTATAAAGTTCAAATTAAAAATATATTTATACATTTAATTAATTGGTTGACCAACAGATTAAAGGTCATAAGAAAAACAGAGATTTTTCTTATTTTTCTCACTGTAGTTTTGATCGGTATGGTTTCTTTAATGCTGGGAATGGCTCAAGACTATTTATATAATGAGTTTACTCAGTTTAATGAGATTACTGAATATATAGTGAAGTCATCAATATATTTAAGTTGGATGAAAGGGTTGCTTGTATTTCAATCCCCTTATGTACTTGGAGTAATTATTGGGGTAACGATGATATGTATTTGGAAAAATAATAGAAATAGGTTACTTGAGTATCTTCTACTTTTTGTTTCTATTTTTGGAGCATGGCCATTTCATGAATCAGTTATAAAGATCTTTTCTTACCTTCAATCAAAAGGATTCGTAGGAGAATTTTATTCCACAAAATTTCCTGATCTAAACGCTACTTTTCTAATAATTATATATGGAACTTGCTTATTTTTACTTATTCGTCATTCGAAAAATTCATATACTTCCTTATTCGTTTTTATCATCGGGTTGTTAGTATTAATTGGCTTAACAGTTGTTAATATTGCAATAAATAATGTACTTCCAAGTGATATTATGGGGGGATATGTATATGGTGGTGTCTGGATGTTTTTCAATTTCTTGTTGTTTGAAATGTTGAGACTTGTAGTAGAAAAGGAATAAATTGAAAAAGGGCTAATAGAAAAAGTGGTTAGAAGGGATGGGGGAAGTTGAAAATACATATTCTTGTAATCGAGGATGAAGCTCAGATTGCTCGTGTCTTAAAAGTAGAATTGGAGTATGAGGGGTATCAAGTCACAGTAGAACATGAGGGTAAATCAGGATTAGAAACTGCAATGCAAACAGGAATTGACTTGATTTTATTGGATGTTATGTTGCCTGGGTTAAGTGGAATCGATATCTTAAGAAGATTAAGAAAGGAAAACTCTAATATTCCTGTTATTCTTTTAACCGCTCGAAATTCAACATTTGATAAAGTAGCGGGATTGGATCAGGGAGCTAATGACTATGTAACAAAACCTTTTGAAATTGAAGAATTATTAGCCCGAATTCGAGCTTGTATTCGCAATACTTCAAATAAAGTAGAATCAAAGGAAGATGAATCCTTCTTGACAGTGGGGGACTTGATAATAAACACGGATGCAAGAGAAGTAAAAAGGAAAGGAAAAACCATTTCGTTAACACCAAAGGAATATGACTTCTTGGTTTATTTAGTAACGAATAAAAACAAAGTAGTTACACGAGAGAACATTATCATTAACGTTTGGGGATATGAGTATGAGGGTGAGACTAACGTAATTGATGTTTTTATAGGACATCTAAGAAAAAAAATTAATGATAGCTTTTCTACTCGTCTAATTACAACCGTTAGAGGCGTTGGTTTTACCATAAAGGAGAAAAAGGATGAAGATCACAACAAAAATTAATCTTCTAACAACTGCATGGATGCTTTGCATATTAATGCTCATTAATTTTGTAGTCTATTTTTTATTTATGAAAACAACGGTAAATATGGAAGAAGATGTTCTTTTTCAAAAGGCAGAAGATATTCTAAAAGTCATTGATACAAATCAAAATCAATCCTCAAATACTGTTGAGCTAAAATTAAAAGATTATTTAACTGACCATTCATTTATCAGAATCATTCAACCGAAAAACAAGGTGATTTATGAAGTATCCAATGATCAGAAACTCTTAAAAAAAATCAATGGAAAATATACAAAGACAAAGCAGGCTCAAACTCGTTTAATCTCGGCAGAAAACGGGGAAGAAGAAGTTTTGATTGTTCGTGTTCCAATTAATAGTGGACATAAAGGAAGCATGGAAATTGTGGAACGGTTATCGGGTCTAGAAACCAGAAAAGAAATTCTTCGAGGGATCTTAGGGCTTTGTACAATAATAGCAGCTTTATTGTCCTTACTTGGAGGTAGATGGCTAGCTAATATGATTATGCGACCAATTTCCAATATGATAAAAACCATAGAAGAAATTGAGCAGAGCGGAGTTCTTAAAAAAGTTACTACCCAAAGCAAAACAAACGATGAACTTCAAATCATGGCAAGGACTTTTAATCGTATGATTGATAGGATTCAATCTAATATGGAAAAACAAAAAAGGTTTATTTCTGATGCATCTCATGAATTAAAAACGCCATTAACAGTCATAAAGAGCTATGCAAATTATTTAAGACGTCATGGGTTAGAAAATAACCAAATGGCTGAAGAGGCTATTCAGGCTATTCATTCAGAGGCAACTAGAATTCAAAAGATGACTGATACTTTTTTAGATTTAGCTACTCTAGAAAAAGAAAATGTATTAGAAATGAAAGAGGTTAATTTGGTTGCTTTGTGTAAAAACACACTAAACGAACTGAAATATGTATATAAACGAGAAATAACATTACATTATGAAGATGATTCAATGATTATTTGTGCTGATGAATTAAAGGTAAAGCAGGTATTCATCATTTTGTTAGATAATGCAATGAAATATAGTAATGAAAGAATAGAAGTGTTCTTAGAAAAAAATGATCAATCTATAATTGTTTGTATAAAAGATTATGGGATTGGAATACCAGAAACTGAGATGAGTAATATTTTTGAGCGTTTTTATCGGGTGGATAAGGCCCGGAGCCGAGAATCTGGAGGTACAGGTCTTGGTTTATCAATAGCAAAAAGTATTATAATACAGCATAATGGAGAAATTATTGTAAATAGTTGGGAAGGAATAGGGACCGAGGTAAAGTTGTTATTACCTTTTAGCAAATATATTTAAGGAGTTTTTTATTTTACTAAATATAATAAAAAACGAAGGGGGACGGTCAATTGAATAATGTTTGGTTAATGAGTTTGGTGAGCTTTTTTACGGATATGGGTACATATATGGTGACTCCACTAATACCTATTATTCTAGCATCATCTGGACCGATTATCATTGGAATCATTGATGGTTTATCCGAAAGTTTAGCCAGTTTAATGAAATTCTTTTCAGGACGGTATTCCGATCGGATAAAAAAGAGAAAACGTTTAGCGATAACTGGTTATGGATTATCAGGATTGGGAAGAGGATTTTTGATATTTGCCAGCAGTTGGGGAGGGATTTTTATATGGAAGCTAATTGATCGAACAGGTAAAGGTATCCGCACTGCCCCTAGAGATGCACTTATTTCTGAATCAGGTGGGAAAAATAAACAAGGGAGAATTTTCGGATTTCATTCGATGATGGATATGATGGGAGCTGCTCTTGGAATTGGGGCTGCGTATTTAATCATAAAATTCAATAGTACAGGGAGTATGCGAGATGTATTTCTTTATTCATTAATTCCTGTCATCATTGGATGGTTAATTCTTTTTGCAGTTAAGGAGAAGAAGTCAAATCCGTCTGTAAAGAAAAATCACATTCCTAAGAAGGATAAGATAAGCTGGAAA
>DATMJF010000194.1:0-6630 GCA_035554455.1 Rummeliibacillus sp. | reverse complement strand
TTCCTTGGTCTGATAATACTGAAAACTCAATAGCCCCTGATTTAATTTCTGGATTGGTTTTAATTCTTTCATTTATCCTTTCAGTTACGTCAGTAATGTTTGCGGAAGGCGTTTTTAATATATCAAGAATAACACTTGGCTGTCCTCCGGTTCTGGAAATAGTTTGTAAGTCTATGATATTTTGGTTGATTTTAGCAACCTCTTGTAAACTTACAGAGCCACCGTCTTTAACCGGGATTTTTACACTTTTTAGGTAAGAGCTAGTGACTGGCCAATCTGTCACTCGGAGTGGCAGCGTTATTTTCCCCTCCGGTCCACCTGTTGCTTGAATAGTTCCTTGAGGTAGGGTTGGTTGAATAGATGAAAGGGCAGATTGGACGTCTTTCATCGTTAAGCCATATTTTTTTAGAGCCTCCTCATTTAGTGTCAATATGTATCCATCTTTTCCTGCCCCTGTAATACGAACTTCTCTTACACCAGGAACATGTTTAATTTCATTGACTACTTTATCTTGAAGTGAAGTTCGCAACTGATTTTCGTTTATATTATCAGAACCGCTTGTCAAACTTATTCGCATGACTGGAAACGAGTTTGTACTAACACGGGTGATTTGAGGCGTTTTCACACCCTCAGGCAATTTCATTTTATCAATCACGGATTTTACGTCGTTTTCCGCTTTCTCCATATTCGTATGGCTAGGAAAGTAAAGGCTCGCCATAAAACCCCCATCAAATGAGTTTGACTCTATGTAGTTAAGCTTATCAACCGCTCCTACAGCTTCTTCCACTTCAGACTTGATGATTTGCTTAACCTGATCAGCTTGATATTGATCTGCCTGAATAGTCACCATTAGTGTCGTGTTATTAATAGGCGGTAAGTAGTCCCGTTGCATCTGAAATGCTGACACCGCACCCCATGCCAAAATAAGAACAACAATCGTTAGAATCAAAACAGAACGTTTCATTGTTCCCTCAATCATTCGAATCATCTATGAAAACCTCTCTTTAAAATAAAATGTAGTCGTAAAAGAAAGAGTGTGGCCAAAATTGACCGGCCACACTAATAATTTTATATATATTTTCAAATTAAAATTTATGATGGTGCACTCATTTCATTATTTATTCGAATTTTTTTCGCCTGGATACGGTTTATCTCCTTTTGTCGCTTTCCAGAGAATTTTGTTTAATTTTTCAGGATCAGCATGGTCAACTCCTGAGAAATCCAGTGATGCAGATTCCGCTGCCATCGGTGCGTTTTCCCCATTTTTTCGGTCAAGTGGATAAGTTGGTTCTTCTACTTTAAATGACTTAAAGTTAGGTTTATCGGTGAAAGTATTGATCATTGGGACAGCTGAAGCATCATATTGTGTCATTGGCTTCATTCCCAAGATCATTTCCATCGTACGAAGCATGGACGTTGTATCATAAAGCGTACTATCCACTTTTCCTGTTTGTGTGTATGGACTGATAACAAGAGATGTTGTACGGTGAGCATCTACAGAATCCCATCCATTTTGAGCGTCATCTTCCGTCACAAAAATAGCTGTGTCTTTCCAATATAGAGAATTACTTACTGTTTCCACCAGTTTTCCTAGTGCATAATCATTTTGTGCCACCATCGCTTGTGGAGTTAGTTCTCCCTTTTTGGTTCCAAGTGTATGGTCATTAGGCAGACGAACAATTTGCAATTGAGGGAGATTTCCATTCTCTACAAATTGACCAAATTCTTTTTCCCACGCTTCATAGCGGGTCAGATCAGAAATTTTGAGATCATAAGAAGGATAGTCGGGATCAAAGTTACTTCCTAAACTAGATTCAGAGGCAACATATATCCCAGTATTTTTGTCATATTGAGTAAATTCGCCATAGCTACGGAAGGATACGCCTGAACGAGCAGCGTTAGTCCATAAGAATCCTGCTTTTGGATAAGCTGCTTCATTTCCTCCCTCGAAGTCATAGCTACGATTTCGGCCTGAGTAATTTGCAAACCAGTTTTTTTCAACATAATCGTTAGCTTGAGCTGCTGTCGACCAGTTATGTCCTTGAGCACTGATTTCAGCGTTCGCATAAAAATTATCCAATAGGGCGAATTGATCGGCCAGCTTATGGATATTCGGAGTAATTTCTTCACCAAAAATCGTTAAGCTTGGGTCACCATTACCTTTGTCCATATCACCAAAAACTTGGTCATACGTACGATTTTCCTTAATCACATAGATTACATGTTTGATAGGTGATTCTTGTCCTTCAAAGCGCGGAATTGGGAATTTCTTGCTTGCACTGAATCCAGTTGGTTTATAAATTTCATTATTTTGTTCTACTTTTTTCGTATATTTTTTCAATTGATTTTCATTTGGTACATCTATAAAGGACATAGTTCCTTTGATCATATTCCCAATATACTGACCTTCCTTATTCGGACCAGCCCCTAGCCCTTTTCCATTAAGCACCATTAGTTTGTCATTTTCTAAATAGATTCCGCTCGGATACCAAGCAGTAGGAATCAAGCCTTTCACTTCACCTGAATTTAGGTCAATTACAGACACATCGTTATTCCCACCATTAGCCACATATAAAGTTTTTCCATCTGAGCTTAAACTCAAGGAATTTGGTTGACTGCCTGTAAGACCATTATTATTTGGATTTACGGAAATCGTTTTGATTTCTCTTTGTAACTTTGTATCCACTACAGAAACAGAATCACTATCGGTATTGGATACATAGATCATATTGCTTTTTGGGTCTTCGATTATGGCGTTCGGGTGGAGACCTACAGAAATGGTATTTTTGATAGTCAAAGTATTAGGATCTATGACACTAATACTGCTTTCACCCCAGTTGCTGACATAAAGAGATCCACCATCTTGGCTCATAACCGCTGCATATGGGTGTTTACCAACAGGTGTTGTTTTAACAATTTGATTAGAGGCAAGGTCAATTTTTGAAATGGAGTGGTTTAAATTATTTGCAACATAAAGTGATTTTCCATCCTTTGAAGTTGATATTCCAGCAGGGTAGAAGTTTGTATTGTTTGCAGTTGTAAGTTTAATGGAGGACATTTCAGTTAGCTTTCCATTTTCAAACCCAAAAACCCGAATTTTGTTGTTGCCCCCTGCTGATGCGTAAACTGTTTTTCCATCTGGTGAGAAAGCAACTCCAAAATAAAGGGCTTCTGGCGATTTGTAAGGGATAGTTTGGACAACCTGTTGACTTTTAATATCAACGACTTGTAAAGACTGCTCACCTTGTCCATCATTCGAAACAATTAGATAACGATGATCAGGACTTAGTGCAGCACCCATAGGGAAATCTCCAAGTGTTATTTGTTCTCCAGTAGGAGTAACCGTCCAACCGTGTGGCGTTACAGCTGTTCCATCTCCTTTTGGTCCCACTATATTTGTGTATGCTGCAAAACCAGTTGTCGATCCAAGAATAACTGTAGCGAGAGAAGCTGCCGCTATAAATTTACTTCGTTTCATTAAAATACCACCTTTACCATATAGTATTATTACAAAATAAGCATACTCTTTTCTTGTAAAGGAACAGTTAACGGTTAGTAAAATAAAAATGAAATAATTTTAAGAAAATTCACAAATAATTATCAATTTATGAGAGGTAAAAGCTTTTTAAAAGAAGTGAGTGAGTCCGAAATAGTAGAATTCATGAACTTAGAACGTTAGAAATATATACTAAACGAAAGAAAAAATCTGCTGTTCTTTTAATTGGAACAGCAGATTTTTTCTATAGAATTCTATATTTTTATTAATAAATTACACTTATCAGACAACCTACTTTTATGAACATTACTTTCGGTATTAATATCGAAACCATCAAATATCAAGCATTAACCGATTGATAAATGTCTTGGCGACTTTTCTACATCTAAATTTAAAAATGTGGACATTAGTTCAGCCCCTTTTACAACTTTTTAATTTTAGTCCTGATCAAACCACAGTGGATCTTTGTTATCAACATCGCCATTATAATTGATTAAAATCTCATCTCCTGCTTTATATCTGTATAAGCATAGAAGTCAAATGTGTGATTTTCAAAACTAATTTCATAAATTGCATTCGGTTCATAAGAATGGTTAATAACATTCCATAACCAAGAAGGATAGCAGGTGGGTTTAATTACATAGGCTCGGTTCCTATTTCCGTGGGGATCTAGCCTATTAAGAAGATGCGGCACTTTCTATACTTCAAAGAAACTATTGATTTGAAAGGATTCGACGAACGACTCGTTTACTTGGTCGATTTAGTTTATTTTCTGCCTTCTCATCCATTGTGTGGCTATCCACTTTTCTCCTTTTACAACTGAAGCTCCTCCGTGCAACGTTAATTCATTTAACATTTGATCGTTATAAAAATATTCAAAGTATACCGCCATTCCCTTTTGCGGTCTAACAGAAAAGTTTAGTTTTGGAAAAAAGGTGCTTCCTCCCTCCTCCACATCATTTAAGTAAATCACAAGCGTTGCGATTCGATTGTTACTCGCCGCTTTGCTTGTAGAAGCGAAATAATCAAAATGTTCTTTGTACTCTTGACCCGGTTGGTAGTTCAGAATATGAAGCCCTTCCCCATTTTCTATAGGGATCCCCATAATGACAGATACCCTTTTTTCCACCCTCGCAAGAATATCATTGTTGATGTCTGTTAAAAACGAACCACTACTTGTTCGTATATCACTGACTTCTCGGGTTCCTCCGATTTTTGAACGCTGAAGGCGGTCTTTTGCCAACTGAATTAGTACATCGCATTCCTCATCATCCAATACCGAGCCTAAGACTACGACAAGTGGTTCTTCTAATCTAGCAATGATATTAATCTCTCTGTCTTCTGTTTTTATTTTATTTCCAATATGGTTAAAAATAGTTGCTTCTTTTATATGTGCATCTTTAAAAACCATTGTCTATTCACCCATCCCTTTTTGTCGAAATATTCACTTATTTCGACAAAAAGGTTTCCATTTCCTCTCAATTTTTCACTGAGCAAAAAATTTATTTTATATTCTTCATTTCCTTTCACATTTATAAGCTTCTATCTCTAATGAGTTGAGCGATATATTCTCATTAACAAGCAAAAAAGAACGAATTCCACCAATCGGAATTCGTTCTTTTAATATAATTAAGATTACTCCAACCACGCAACCGCTCACAATGTGGTAAGTCTATGTGGCAACACAAGTGTGCTGGTGGATTATTACATTGTATATTCATTTTTTCTCCAACTTTTTAAGAGTTACATCATTTCACTGTCCCTGTCCCATCAACACTCTTTTCAAATTTATCAAGCAATGCACGCACTTCATCTGTTGATTTCGTGCTCATCAATTGATTTCTTAATTCAGCAGCTCCAGGGAATCCTTTGACATAAATTTTGAAAAAGCGATGAAGCCCTGTGATTGAACGTGGCAGTACTTCCGCATATTGATCTTGAAGATCAAGCTGCAGTCTTAAAAGATCAAGGTGTTCTTTACTGCTATGCTCTTTTGGCTCTTTTTCAAAAGCAAAAGGATTTTTAAAAATACCGCGCCCGATCATCACGCCATCAATACCATATTGTTCAGCAAGCTGCAGCCCAGTTTGACGGTCAGGAATGTCTCCATTGATTGTTAGTAGCGTATTTGGTGCGATACGGTCACGTAATTTTTTGATTTCCGGAATTAGCTCCCAATGCGCATCTACTTGGCTCATTTCCTTTCTTGTACGTAAATGAATAGAAAGGTTCGCAATATCCTGTTTTAAAATATGCGTTAGCCACTCCTCCCACTCATTTACATCCTTATAGCCAAGTCGTGTTTTCACGCTGACAGGCAGTCCGCCAGCTTTTGCTGCTTGAATAAGTTCTGCCGCAACTTCTGGACGCAAAATAAGGCCACTACCCTTCCCTCTCGATGCCACATTCGGTACAGGGCAGCCCATATTAATATCGATGCCTTTAAATCCTAGCTCTGCCATACCAATACTCATTTGACGGAAATATTCGGGATTATCCCCCCAAATATGTGCCACCATTGGCTGTTCATCTTCTGTAAAAGTCAAACGGCCACGCACACTTTTCATGCCCTCTGGATGACAATAGCTATCCGAGTTTGTAAACTCTGTAAAAAATACATCCGGTCTACCTGCTTCACTTACTACGTGACGAAAAACAACATCTGTCACATCTTCCATTGGTGCAAGTACAAAAAATGGTCGTGGTAAATCACGCCAAAAATTATCTATCATTTCAAACTCAAATCCTCTCACTATGGATACAACTTTAAACTCTCGGTCAAAAAATATAAAGTGAAACTTTAATCAGTGGGGGTTTTCTTCATCCCCCCACTGAAATATAGGAACTCAGGTTAAAAACGCCACGTCCTGTGGCAACACCTGAGTGACCAACATCTTGTTGGCCCGAACCAATCGGGCTTTTACGGGCAGTTTATTCTCCCACCTAACTTCTTTGCTTTCGCTGAATATTGATGTGGGAGTATTACTGCCCGTTAATGCTGGATAAAGCCAAATGTTCCACTTCTTTTACACTTATATCATGCTTAATAACTTATTATCAAACACAAGTACATTTGGACATTTATAATTTGTGCAAATCGGCAATGTTTATTTTAACGAAAATCGGTCCTGAAT
>DATMJF010000193.1:0-21354 GCA_035554455.1 Rummeliibacillus sp. | reverse complement strand
TCAATTCATCTTCTACATATACTCCAATCAATAAACCATGATCATTTAAAATATAGCTGAATTCCTCTTCGCTAAGAGGTTGCAATGTATTTTTTTCAGGTAATGCAGCACATACCTCATCTTGTAATTTTTCAAGTTGCGGTATATGGGACATAGTTAATATTTGAACAGTATATAGTGTTGATCCTAGCAAACCATCTGCAATAGTAGTCATCATCTAACTTCCCTTCTAGCGAACAATGCATGAATGACGGCAAAGTTCTTGTATCACATTTTCATCTACATCAATACCTAATCCTGGTCGTTCATTTAAGCAAATAAAGGGGACATCATAGTGAAGGTTTCCAACATCTTTAGAGAATTTTAGTGGCCCTGTTAATTCGACGCTCTTCATAATCTTTTTCGAAAATGCTACGTGGAAGCCTGCTGCAGAACCGATTGATGATTCAACCATAGAGCCTACTTGGCACTCAATCCCCGCCATTTCTGCCATATTCGCTAGCTTCATAGCAGGATAAATACCACCACATTTCATCAATTTGATATTCACTTTATCGGCTGCACGTTTTGCGATAATTTCACGCATTTCTTTTGCACCGTGTAATGCTTCATCAATCATCAATGTCACATCTGTTTTAGACTTTACTTCAACCATTGCATCGATATCATCTGCATCTACTGGTTGTTCTAGCCAGTCTAAGTTGACGTCACGTAATGCACGTAAACCTTTTAAAGTAGTAGAAGCATTATGCCAGCCTTGGTTGACATCTACACGAATATCGATATCTTCTCCAACTTTTTCACGTACCGCTTGAATTCTTTCTACATCTTTCATCACTTCTGTACCGACCTTCATTTTGAATGAACGATACCCCATTGCGACACGTTCAGCAGCTTCGTTTGCCATTTTTTCAGGAGTTCCAATACTTAACACATGGGTAATTGGGAATCTCTCGTGATAGCGACCACCGATTAATTGGTAAACAGGGACATTTAACTTCTTACCTGCTATATCGAAACAAGCGATATCGATTGCTGCTTTGGCTGCAGGTACTTGATAAACGGTTTTATCCATCAATTCATGAATTTTCTCAAAGCTAAGAGGATCTTGACCAATTATTATTGGTGCTAATTGATGTTTTAACACCATATAAGTACTTTCCCATGTTTCACCCGTTACATGTTCGTCGGGTACTGCTTCTCCGTAACCAATAATCCCTTCATCGGTTGTCATTTTCACAATAATAGAGGGCATTGTGTCATAAGTGTCGTAACTAATTATAAACGGTTCAATTAGGGGTAATTCAATTGCATAAATTTCTACTTCGGTTATTTTCATAATCTTCCACTCTTTTCTTTACAAAATAATTTTCTCTTGATATAGTTGTCGTTAAATAGTCGCTATTAAGGATAAAAAAATAGTAAAGGAATCGATGTAATGTCTACTAAAATTGCAGTCATTAGTTCTCTTGCTTTTAGAGATCGTTTAATAAGTATCGCACAAGAAGTTGAGAATATCCAATTAGAATTTTACATCTATAAGACTCCAGATGAAACACCTATGTTAATGAAACAAATAAAACCTTGTGATGTATTATTATTATCTGGTACATTGCCTTATTTATACGCAAAGCCATTATTATCTAACTGGCCAATTCCATGGACATATTTACAACAAGAAGAGTTTGCTATATCAACATCAATATTATCTGTATTAGCAAATAATAACTTGCCACTTTCAAAAATATCAATTGATGTGATGAATATGCAACACGTACGAAATATTGTAAATGATATTCATTATGAAGGTCCATTACCATTTATACAAGAAATTCATATCGACAAACCATTCGATCATATTTTCCGTCATCATAAACAATTATGGCAAGAAGAAAAAATTGGCTTTGTTATTACAAGTATTCACAGTGTGTATGATGCACTTACTGCAGAAGGAATTCCTGCGATGAGAATGCATGATTCAAATAGCTCTATCAAACGTCGTTTGGAGCAAACAAAAGCATTATCGAAAATGACAAAGTCAGAATCTGCAAAAGCAGCTGTAGGCGTACTAGAATTTCTTGAATCCATAGAAGATTATCAACTTGTTTTACAACGAATTGTAGCAACTACACATGCATCATACCAAAAGCTTGATGACACACATTTTGAATTATTTACTACATTAGGCCATATCCAAAATGCTTTTCACCACAATCTATTAGAGTCATTTTTTAACATCAGTAAACATCCAATAAAACTAACATTTGGTTATGGCGGATCCATTTTAGAAGCACAAAAAAATGCAAGACAAGCATTAAAATTCGCAACACCAAATTCTGTTTTTATTATGAATGAAAACAAAGAATTGCAAGGACCGTTTCCCAAAGAACCTACTACGCTATCCTTGCAAACAAAGGATCCCTATGTGCTGCAAATGGCAAAAGAAACAAAGTTGAGCCCGCTTAATATTTCCAAGATTATGGCTTTTAGCGTCTCGAGACAATCTTTACAATTCACCGCTCTCGATTTAGCAGAATACTTACAAGTTACTCGTAGAACAACTGAACGTATTTTAAAAAAATTGGTGGAACACGGATATGCAAAAGTGGTCGGTGAAGAAATGTCTTATCAACAAGGACGTCCCCGTGCTATTTATGAACTTAATTTCTCAACTTATCACTAAATGATTTTTAACGTTAGTAGATAAGGCTGGCTTAAAAGTGGTTTTTACCCTTTTAAACCAGCCCTTTTGACATTGACCATTAAACCGGTACTGAAGATAAATTCTCTTCCTTTTCTGAATTACTTTCTTCATTTTTTAATGCTTCCATTTCTTCAGGAGATAGTTTTACAATCGTAAATCCTGTGTAAGCATATATAATCGAAATGATTGGAACCGTATAGTTTAAAATAGCGTAAGGTGCATATTCTGTTGCACTAACCCCTAACGTAGCAAGTATAAAAACACCACAAGTATTCCATGGGAAAAATACGGATGAAAGCGTACCACCATCTTCTAAAGCACGAGACAGATCGTTAGATGGTTTCAATCAAATTAATAAGGTTTTTTAACTAATACAGTGGCCAATATCTTTGACGCATCCAGCAATGCTTCATGATTAAAAGTCATTTTAGGATGGTGTAGTCCTGGCGCTAGATTTGCACCGACCCCAATCATTGTTGCTTTCAATTCTGGCTTTTTAACCGAATAGAAATGGAAATCATCACTACCAGGTGTTATGACATGGGGAGCTAAATGTTCTTCCCCTAATGTTTCAATAATGGCTTGTTCTGCCATTTTAGCTGCTTCGTCTGAAACTTCAGCTCCTGGCGTATAATCAACCCATTTCCAGCTTATGTCGATTTTGAATTGTTGTTTAATTGCTTCTATACCTTGCTCAATCTTTTCTTGGAGCTCATTAAGGATTGCATTTTTCTGTGCACGAATATCCATCGTAAAGGTTGCAGCGCCAGGGATAATATTCATGCTTCCCCCATCGGCTACAATCTTTGTAAGCTTTGCAGAATGTGGATCAAATGGTGAAACATAGATACTTTTAATCATTTGATGAATCGCCATCACAACATCAATCGCGTTTTGTCCTTGATGTGGACGCGCACCATGAGCATCTGTGCCTCGAACTTCTCCTTCAAGGAAGATGGCAGAGCCGTGATGAATAGCAGGTGATACTTCACCCAATTTCAATTCCTCAATTGGTCGTAAATGTACACCAAATAGATGTGATACCCCATCCACTGCACCATGTTCAAATGCAGCAACCGCACCATTTCCTTGCTCTTCAGCAGGTTGGAAAATAAATCTTACTTTATGTGTTAGTGATTGATCTTTCAATCGTAATAATGCACCAAGTACCATCGACATATTGCCATCATGACCACATGAATGGTTGGCTTTCCACTCACCATCAACCTCTTGCCATAATGCATCAATGTCTGCACGGACTGCGACGATTTCCTCTCCTTCTCCGATTTCAGCAACAAGCCCAGGAACATCACCGAATAATCGATAGGAAATATGTAGATCATCTAAAATACTCGCAATTTTCTTCGTTGTTTCATGCTCTTTCCAACTAATCTCTGGATGTTCATGAAAATAATCTAACCATTCTAAAATTTGTTCATCAACTGTCATTTTTCATACACCTCATTTGACTTACATCATACTGCAAAATGAGTTTTTTTCCAATAAATCTATCCAGCATTATATGAAGCCCAATCCCCTTATTCTTCATGCAATATCAATAGCATTCTTTAACAGTAAAAAAATACAGCCCTCTTCGGCTGTATCAACTTTTTATAGCTCTGTAAAAAATCCCTCTGGATATTGTTCCATTTCATAAGGCTGCAATTCAACATGCATTTCCTCACTTGTTGTTTGAAAAACATACTCTTCATCCAATAAATACGTTTCAAATTTTGATGGTTTCATTGGTACCCTCCTTAATTAATAGAATTTTCTGATTTTTTAATCTTACATTATATATTAAAGAAATTCAACTAAAACGAAACTTTTTCGTCTATAATTTTGTATATAGTCAAGAATATTCCAATTTATAGAGGTGATTAGCATTGCAATTTGTCATCATTATCGTATTTCTAGCTTTAGCAGCAGATGTTATTAAAGTCATTGTAAAAAATAAAAATAAACGTTTAGAAATCGAACATTCCATATTAAAAGATGAGATCAAATTAGAGGAAATGAAACAAAAAAATTATATACTTGAAACGGAAAAACTCCGATTAGAACTAAAACAAGTCCAAGGAATCTCCTCTACAAAAGATGAGCTTCTAAATCTAATGCCGATTGAGCCAGACCCACAATTAGAGCCAAATCCTATTCAATTCAAGTAAAAAAGAAAAGTCAAGAATAACTATGTATTCTTGACTTTTCTATTTCCAAACGAATACTTCCATCCCCCAAAAATTATACCGATTAATAGTACTGCATAAAAAGCTAATCCATATTGCAAATGGCTTAACCCTAGATGCACTAACACTAAAATTCCCAATAATAACATCGAAGTTAATAACCTAATTGTACCGGTATCTTGTGTTGCTTCAAGAGAGCTTGAAAATGGATAACGTTCTTTACTACCCATTACATAGGAAATCCATAATAATAAAACGGATATCAGCAGCATAATACCTACGCTAGGCAATACTCTCCACGAAAAAATAGCTACAAAGAGGCTACTGACAACGATAAATAATGGTAAAAATAACTTCACATAGCAAGCCTTTAATGTTGCACTATAGAAAATTCGATCATCCGCTACAGGTGCGACTCTGTAAATCCAGTAGCTCTTATATTTATCAGAGAACTTTAATAGATGAACTATTGAAGGAAGCATGATCATCGTAAAATATAAAACCATCACACTACCATTTTCTTGAATAGCTTTTATTGAAAATGAGCGTGATGTATTCAATAAAAAGACAAACGGCATAACTAGCGAAAACCCTATTTGTGGATATGCCTTCAGTTTAAATGAACGTTCCCTGCTCATCATCAATGAAGCAAAATTGAAAAATACACGTTCTTGCGGATCGCTGCATAATATCTTTGACCAAAAATTTGCCCATATATGTGTTTTTCCTCTTTGTCTTGAAGAATCACTTAATAACTTTGATAGATTACGTTCGAAAGTAGGCATTAGTTTTACATATAGAACGATGGATAATATGGGCATTAAAATGCCAAGAATACTTAATAGCAATAGCTGTCCTGACCAAGCTTGATGCAAAACCATTTCCATAAACGCAGAATACCAAAGTGGCGGTAGGAAAATATGCCACCATGCGAATTGATAAGTCACTGCAACTTGAGTTAGCTCAAATGAACGAGCCATAAATTGATAACCGACCATAATAGCAACAGTTAAGATAATTTGTACATAATTAATCAGGTCTTTTAACTTTTCACCACTAAAGAATCGTAAAATAAATAAATATATTAATGCTGTTAATACGACGATAAAACAGTTTAATAGAGCTGCCATCACAATAAACAACAAGCCAAAAAGTATACCAAAACGGATGGCACCAACTACCAATGGTACGATAATAAGGGCACTATTTAGCATTGATAGGTAAATAACGATATGCATGATTTTCGCGGCATTTAATGTACGGTTATTGATTGGCTTGGGCTGCAGTATATTTTTATCCCTTATATCTAAAAGCACTGCTGAAAAATCGGAAACCATTGCCGTCATTGCGATAAACATTAAAACCGTGAAGGCGATCCCCATAGAAAGCATATATTGAGAGGGGAAAAATAGAAATGGAGTCAGCCCTACTGCACCATAAAACACATAGATCCACAGTGAACGTAAAAACTGATTCTTTCCATTCTTAGGCTTTTGTGAATTGAACATAGCTGGTGTACGGCGTGTATCCATCGTTAACTTTAACTGTAGAATTCTACGCATCGATGTATAGTCGATATCAAACCGTTCAAAAAGAGATCTAAAACGATCCATTACCTTTAAAGATTTATAATCCTTCATCGACATGCCCACCTTTTACAATTGAAACAAAACGTTCTGCTATCGCCTCTTGTTCATTAAAGCCTGTCATCTCATTGAAAATCTCCTCTAATGTTCCTTCTTCGCTTTGCTCCTGCAACTCTTCAAACGATCCATCTGCTACAACTTGCCCACCATTTAATAACACGATTCGATCACTGATTTTCTCCACAACCTCCATAATATGAGATGAGTAAAAAATCGTCTTCCCCTGCTCCGCAAGTTTTGCTAAAATTTCCTTTACGATTAATACACTATTCGCATCTAAACCGCTTAATGGCTCATCGTAAAATAATAAATATGGGTCGTGTAGCAAGCTGGAAGTGATCAACACCTTTTGACGCATTCCTTTTGAAAAAGAGGATAAACGTTGGTGAAAGGCATGATCTAAACCAAATTCCTTTAATAGTTTTAATGCCTTTTCTTCTGCTTCCTTATGACCTAAGCCATACATTTCTCCAGTAAAGGTTAAAAATTCACAAGCAGTTAGTTGATCATAAATCTCTGCTGTTTCTGGTACATAGCCAATATGATTTTTATATGTATAATCTCCACTCGCTAAATCTTGACCAAAGATTTCAATTTTCCCTTCATAGCCTTCTACTAAGCCAAGCATCAGTTTAACGGTAGTACTTTTACCCGCACCATTTGGACCGATATAACCAATAATTTGCCCCTTTCCAACCGTTAAATTAATCCCATTTAATACTTGCTTATTACCAAAGCACATTTTCACATCTTCTAAACGTAAAATGACATCTTGCAAAATCTACACCTCTTCCGTTTTTTTAACTTAACACAATATTTTTTCATAAAACCCAAGCTTTTTTAATTTACATATATTCAATATTTTTCAATTTTTAATTCTTATTATTAGTTTAACATAACGTTATGACGATTTCAGTTTGATTTGATGTTTAAATTTTCGAGCCTAAATAAAAAAAGAACCCAGATTACTAGGTTCTTCTTCTCGATTGTTTTGCTTCAGATACTTGTTCTCTCATCGTTGAATATTTATTATCACCAATCAGCATCATAATTTGCAAAATTGTAAATGGCAGAAAAACTCTCTTACGATAAGCAAGATATTTGGGCTGCCAGTCATTTGCAAACTTTTCTTTAAAACTTTGAACATCCCGGAAATTATAATAATCCTGTCCATCTACTAATATTTGAGTCCCAATCTTTTCATTTATGCCTGCAAAACGTGAAACACCGACATGGGATAATGGTGTCATACCAACATTTAACCGCTTAAATCCTTGATCTTTAGATGCTGAGAAAATAGTTAAGAATAAATAATCCATCGCTTTATCGGGTAGTTCTCCTTTTTTAGAACGCATCAGATCAATTGTTACCGTGCACTCTTCATCATAAAGAGGAATAAGATTAGCAAAAGCTACAATTTCGAAATTATTATTTCTCAACACTGCAAAAGGTGTAAATTGTAAATAATCCTCGTTAAAATAACCAAGCGAAAAACCTTTTTCCTTTCGATTATCGAGCCATTCATCTGAAATACTCCGTAATTGATTCATTATTTCAGCAGAATAGGGAGGATGCAATATTTCACATGAATAGCCTTCTTTGCGAAAGATTTCATTTACTTCTGCAGTCTTTTGAGCAACTGCCTTTGAATCATTAAGTTTTGTTAAATCGATATATCCTTCTTCTCCAAGTTTGAAAAAGTTATAACCATAGCCATGTAAGTATGGTACAAATTGATCGCTAATTTCATAGAAAATAGGTGTGTACCCATAAGAATCCGCAAAAGCTATAAATTCTTCAATAGCTTCTTTGAAATCTTCCTTTTTCCCTACTAGATCTCCAAGCACGACAAGTTTATCTGCGATTTCTTGATAAGGGAATAGAACCGTTTTTTTCTTATTCCAATACACGTACTTATCATGGAGGAAAATTAAATGGGATAATTCCTTACCGCCATACTTATTAAGATGTAGAAAAATTTCCTCCTCATAGTCTAATGAAGATATCTTGTTGAACTGCGTAAGTTTACGCAAAGAAACTTCAAAAATTACTACTATTATGATAACGATGAGACCCATAAATGCACTTTTAAATAAATCCTCTGAATCTGTTGCCAAAAATGGTTTTAGCTTTTCTGGAATAGAGTATTTTACATATGGGTTCGTGAATAATCCAATAATAATATAAAGCAATAAAATAACTAGAATAATTATTGAATTTAAAATACTACGTCCCCATGTCACAATATAACTTTCTCGATAAAATCGACCCCGTGATAAATATAATAAACCTGCAACAAATAGCATAAATAGTGCTTGCTTATATTGAATCCCTTTAATTATAAAAAGTGCCGATGCAAAGAGTAATACAAATACTGTCATACGATAAGAACTTTTATCTTTATATGAAATACCATTTGATAATGCGAGTAATACAAAGCCAGTTGCAACTGCTAATTGATGCGAAATACTCACAACTGGAAATGACATCAGTTCTTTCGCATATCGAATACGCTCAATGGCCCCAGGAGCTACCGATGATACAAGAAGTATAAGCCCCGCCAAAAATACAAGAGCTGTTGCTAATATATGACTTGTTTTCTCTAAGAAAAATCTGGGAATTGCATTAAAACCTATATTAAATTTCCCCCATAATTCACGGGTAAATAGCACAAGCCCCGCTAAAAATGGAACGACATAATAGCCAACTCTATAAAATAACAACAGAACTAAGATTGATTCATTAGGAATGTGCAAGCTTTGTGCTCCCCATATAAACACCAAATCAAAGGATCCAAGTCCTCCAGGAATCATACTCACAATCCCTGCACATGAAGCAACAATAAAAATAGGAATAACATTTGCAATACTAATCGGTATATGTAACATATACATTAAAATCGTCATAAATGTAAATGCACCCAACCACTCTAAAATAGAGACACCTAACAAGGCGACGTCATCTAATACCCGACGGTTCGTCGTTGTTCCCTTAATCAATTGTACAGATGCCTTTATAATAAGAAATGGTACATATAATCCAATAACCCCTGCTGCTGCAACTAATATTTTATGATCTTTAAACATTGGGAAACCCCAATAGAAAATAGGTAAAATCCAAGTAAATAGTGAAATTCCTGCAAGATAAAATAATGTGACAGAAGCAATGGTTTTAAAAAATGAGGTACTATCTACATCCTTCTTTTTAAAATAGTGAGTTCGTAATAATACCCCGACAAGGCCACCAAAACCGATCAGGTTAGAAAAAGAATTAATAATTAATGATTCTTTCAACAAACGTCGTAATGGTCTTTTTAGCTTTAATTTTTTAATGATAAAATAATCATAGAAAAACATAGGAAATACAAGTATTAGAGGAATCACAGCTATTAGTGTGACTGTTCTGACATCTAAGGACTTTAATTTATTAGCAATTTCGCGACCATTAACATTTCCTAAAATCTTACCGATTTCATGAATTGCAAAGATCATCAACAAAATTGGTAAAATGACTTTTAGCCATTGAACAAGCGCCGATTTATTGATTTTCATCCACATCCACCTAATTTTCTAATCTTCATATATTCTACTATACAATTATGACAACATTTATGCAGTTAACATTGCTTAATTTCATCATTTTTTCGAAATCTTTTGTTTATGTGGTAAATATTTGACGAACGTATTTCACTTTTCTTCTATCTCATTCTTTAAATACTGTTTAACTATGTTGGCGATTTTTATGAAAGAGAAGTATAAGCGCCGAGGAGGCTCTAATGTTCGCCCGCGGAAAGCGAAGCCATTTTCGCGAATATCAATATTAAAATATAACATAGCCTAAATAAAAAACGCCCTTAATGTTTTTCACATTAAGAGCGTTTCATATCAATCTGAGGACTTATATCCATAAGTTATTATTTACTTAATCTAATACTTTAATGGTAACTGTACGTACGCCCCAGCTATTGGCTTGGCTATTATTAGGCATTAACAAATCAATTCTATTTCCCTTGATTGCACCGCCTGTATCACCAGCAATTGCTGTACCGTAACCTTCAACCCATACTTTTGAACCTAATGGAATAACTCTAGGGTCAACTGCGATAACTTTCATATTCGGATTTGCTTTTACATTAATACCTGTTGCAGTTACACCTGAACAACCGGCACAATTTGGAGTATATGCTGTTGCTGTAACTGTCATTGTTTTTCCTGACGATTGTTGTGTAGACTGACTAGTTGATGGCTGTGTATTAGTCGTTTGTTTAGTAGTTGTTTGTTTATTAGTTGTTTGTCTGTTTGTTGTTTGTGTATTAGCTGGTGTTTGATTGTTTGAAACAGAAGCGACTTTCACATTATGTGAATCTCCTGATAACGCAAGTGATTGGCCTGCATAGATTAGATCACTAGTAATATTATTATAAGTTTTTAAATCTTCAACAGAGACCCCTGTTTCTTTTGAAATTTTAAATAGAGTGTCACCTTTTTTAATAGTATATGTTTTAGCCTTAGAGCTAACTTCTAGCTGTTGTGAAGGAACAATAACGTCTGATTTTAATTCGTTCAAATCTTTTAAATCTTGTACGGATACATTTTGGTCTTGAGAGATATTCCAAAGTGTATCACCTTTTTCCACTTTGTAACTAGCAGCTGATGCTTGAGATGTCAAAGCTGCTGTTCCTAATGCGAAAACACCTGCTAGTGCAATTAAATATTTTTTCATCGTTTAAAAACGACCTCCTTTGTACTAACACGACTAACTTTACCATCGTCACATGTCATAACTATTTCTAATCGATGTACACCCTGTGACAATCGTGTTACATTCTTTGCCAATTTTCTGACATTTAATACATGATGTTTAATATTTTTTTTGAGATATTTTCATAGCTATTGATATGACTGGGTTAGCAACGTGTGGAATATATTAACTTTTGTACGTAAAAACTTTAGTATATTTTTGACAAAGATAGTGATAATTTCATTAAACGCCCTAAAATATTTTTTAATAAAGTTAAAAATCAGCTAAAATCATGTTAAAAAACTGCTTTTTCACCCTGAAATATTACAAATTTTTTTCTTTATTATGGAAATATCCCTATTTTCAAGGATTAATATTCATAATAGACTACAATGTTCTTTTATTTCACCAAAGAAAGTTTCTTCTGTTAGAAATAGAAAAAGGAGTTATACAAAAGAAAGTCTTTTGTATAACTCCTTGCTATAAAGCATGATTATCGATGCTAGTCTCTCATTTTAAATAACAACTAAAATTTCTCGCCGGTCAATATTAAATTTGAATTCTACTTCTATAATGATACTTCTTTTTGCATTGCTTTTAATTCAGCTAAAGTATAAAGTTCCCATAAATCCTTTTTATCCAACTCATGTAATAAAACACTCAACTCATTTAAAATAGCATTGCGCTTTTTAGGAAACACCTTTTCCCCTTTTGAAGATGTTTCCTCAAGCATATTAAGCAACAATTCATCAGCTGATACTTGTAGAATATTACTAAGCTTGACAATCCAGCTAGCAGACGGTACACTTTCGCCCATTTCCCAACTTTTAATACGGCTTGCGGATGTACCAATGGCTTTTCCCAACGATAGCATTGAATACCCATTCTGAATACGTAACTCTTTTAACTTTTCACCAAAATCTTGTGGATTAAACATTCGCCATCTCTCCCTTGTGTTTGTCAGACTGATGTCAAGCGCTTACATTATGTCTGAAATAGTGATTTTCAAAAATGACTTTCTTAAAAAGAATTTTCTTCTATAATAAATATTCCCCTAGCTTTTCAAAAAGCTTTTTGGCATGACAACAGCTACTACTTCAGCATTTGCTACATGAAGATCGCTTGCAAAAACTTGAATCATCACTTTAAATTTCTTAGGATGAATCTCTTCTACCTGACCGATCGCCTTTAACTGCACCCCTTGTGGCGTTGGCATTAGATAGTCTACATGTAAAGATGCCGTAACGAAGCGAGGAGGTTCTACCCCGTCACCTGGTTTGTGACCATTTTTGCGATGCAATGCTAATGATGCTGACCCAGTCCCATGACAATCTATAAAAGAAGCTAAAAAGCCTCCATACACAAAACCAGGTAATGCCGTATACTTTTTGTCCGGTTGAATGTAGGAAATTGTTAGGTCATCTTCCCAATAAGTTTTTACATGAATGCCTTCATCATTTAGACGACCACATCCATAACACCACGCAAAATCATCCGGATAATCATCTTGAATTGCTTTATTATTCTCTTTGATCATACCCGTTTCAACCTTTCTGTTTAAAATAATATTCATACTACTTACATTTCGACGTAAATTAAATGAATCCTTTTCCTTTTAGTAATTTTTATCTTTAAAAAGAAAATATTATTCTTATCAGAGAATATTTCTATAAAAAAACTCGAATACCCACTAAAGATATTCGAGCAAAATAAATTAAACTTTATTAGGTGCAATCACAATCGGCACTGTTATTCTCACTGTCGTTCCATTCTTTTCACGTATTGCCAACTCGCCATTTACAAATTCAACGCGTTCCTTCATACCATTTAAACCATTACATGATGGTTTTTTAGTGCTATTGGATAGCCCGATCCCATTGTCACTAATAATGATTTCTATAAAATCGGCAGTTTGCAATATGGCGATCTTACATTCTGTTGCCTGGCTATGACGCACCACATTATTAATAGCCTCTTTTAAACACATACTCAATGAGTTACTAAGCATTGTTGGAATCTTTTCAAACTGTGGATTTCCTTCCATTGATAGCCTTATATTAGCCGCCCTTAAAATTTGCTGTACATGTGTTAGTTCCTCTTGTAATTTAACATTCTTCATATTCGATACCATTTCGCGTACTTCTTTTAATGCAATACTAGATGTTTGTCGAATATCATGGAGCTCTTGAATAGCAGCTTTCGGATTCTTCTCTACTAAACGAACAGCCAAATCACTTTTCAAGCCAATCATAGACAGTTTTTGTCCTAACGTATCATGTAAATCTCTTGCAATTCGTTGTCTTTCTTCATAAACGCTTAATTCTGAAATACGTGCGTTTGCTGTTTCTAATGCACCTTCAAGTTTTTTACTCTTACTTTCACTATAAAGATAAAAAGGCCCCAAAATTGCACTAAACAAAATCACTACTATTAAAGGAAGCTCTTGAACGAACAAATCTGTCTCGATAAAGAACCCACCAATGACTGCGCCAACAGTCATCGCAATATGAAGACCATACATAATGTAAAATCCTACTGTATGGTGGATTTTCCCTATAGAAAATGCTGTAAAAAAGGAAAAATATATATATCCAAATAATACTGTCATCCCAGCATTAATCATCATACCGAAAGCAATCCACATATATACAAGCCCATTTGTAGCGCTATAGGCAAAGCGGAAGCATATTAAATACATGATTAAAACTGCAAGAGCAATAGATCCTTCAAGCTTTGATGATGAATGAAAAATTAAATAAAACGGGATAAAGCAAAAAGCAATCCACGCTACCCAACTCATCACTGGATTTTTTGGAAAGACACTATACCATTTTGTCACGTAAACTATTCACCGCCTTTTAGTTGATTTCATTATAGCAAAGTCTAAGTGGATCTATGTGACTTGAACATATAAATAATGTGATAAGAGGTATAAAATGAAGACTGGCAAAAGCGAGGGCACTGAAAAACGATTTTATTCCTAATTTTTATAGTACAATCTGATATAACATGGAATCAGCTTCGCTTTCCGCGTGCGAACCGACGAGCCTCCTATTTGTATCAGCTTTTCCATTAGATTAAAATCGACAAAATTATTTCTCGGGAAATTTTTTTAAGACAAAATTCCACCCAATAACATTTTTTTCTACACTATTAGGTGGATTTTCATTTAAATTGCAAAATCAATAAGTATTAAGGCTAATGGTCCTGGGTGCTGTTCATCAAAATGCATTATATAACGATTGCTTATTAAATGATGTCTCCCAACTGATACCAAGCACCATAAACATAATATCTTGCAATAATTGCAAAATACAAAGCACAAACATTGTGTAAAAATAAATCATTTTCATCACTCCCATCCGATTGTCATTTACAGAATTGGGAATTTTCATAAATCTAAAAAATATTACAAAAAAAACAATATTTATTCATTTTTTGAATCAATAGTTATGACCGTTGTATACTAGAAGGGAAATATTGACGTCATTATATTCTGAGGAGGAACATTCATGTTATCTGAAACACTACACAATGCACTAAATGATCAAATGAACTTTGAATTTTATTCAGCACATACTTACTTAGCGATGGCAGCTTATTGTACTAGCGAAAACTACGATGGCTTTGCGAACTTCTTTTTAGTACAAGCTGAAGAAGAACGCTTCCATGCGATGAAATTGTACAACTTCATAAATAATATGGGCTATCGTGCAACAATCCAAGGATTTGAAAGTCCAGAAAATGATTTTTCATTTGTTTTAGAAGCATTTAAAACTGCACTTTTACATGAAAAAGAAGTAACTCGTCGAATCTATGAACTTTCTGATATTGCATTAGATGAACGCGAGCATGCTACAATGGCATTCTTAAAATGGTTTATTGACGAACAAGTTGAAGAAGAATCCACATTAGATACACTTATTCATAAATTTGAACGTATCGAAAATGATTCAAATGCCATCTTCATGTTAGATTCTGAATTAGCAGGTCGTACATTTACCGCTCCTGAAGCATAAAAATTCCAAAAGGAAAAGCATGATGTTGAATGACAAAAGATGTCACAGCATCATGCTTTTTGCATTATTCTATCGAATATTATCGAGTGTAACCCTTTATCGATTGATGATTTACTTTACATGCTTTAATAATTTCTGCGTATTTTCTGATTGCTCGAGTACTTTATTTTGTTCTGGCCAATAGATTACATAAGTATTGCCTTTTACATCAAACAGAAATGGCTGTAATCCCTTAGAAACTGATGTATTTTTACCTACCAAACGTAATATCTCAACAGAATAAAGTGCTTTGCTATCCTTTTTATAAGTAATCTTGTAATCTGGATCTTCCGCAAATACCTTGCGATCTCCTTTTTCCAGTTTATCAACATGGCTTAAAGGATATTGTTCTTTGTACTGATCTGCTTCATTTTTTGTTGACCAAACGACTTTATCAGAGCCATCTTTTACTTCCATTTGATTAACGTCTTGCTGTTCATTTATTATCGAATTTATTTGTTGTTTTTGCTCTTTTTGTTTATGTGCTCCCCACCCAAAAACAATGAGCACAACAGCTATAAGGATGAGTCCAATTCTCATTTTCTTCATATTGAATCCTCTTTTCATACTAACACTGTCATTTTTTTGTATTATCGGACAGTAGCCTTAACTTCAACACTCATTATAAAAGCCCGATTCTACTAACACTTAACAAAAGAATTAAGAAAACTCCCCTTGTTAAGTGAAATTTCACTTTATCATTTTAACATTAATAGTCCATTCTATTATACTTTTAACCATACATCGTTATAATAACGATAAGGAGGCGATTTTGCTTGAAGAGTAAAAGACTACTAATTAGCATCGTTGTAATACTAATCGCCGTTATTTCTGGCGGTTCTTATTATATGGCACAACAAAATGCCGAACAAAAGGCTGAACAAAAAGCCAAAAAATTTGTCAAAATCATAACCGAACAACAATATGAACAATTGCCTTCACTAGTTTCCGATCATGCCCTTAAAAAATACAATTATGACAAGCAAGCATTGATTGATAAGTATACAAATATTTTTAATGGTATTGGTGCAGAAAATATGAAGGCTAGTGACGTGACCAT
Organism: Rummeliibacillus sp.; assembly: GCA_035554455.1. Lineage (GTDB taxonomy): Bacteria > Bacillota > Bacilli > Bacillales_A > Planococcaceae > Rummeliibacillus. The sequence continues at coordinate 4,960 of DATMJF010000193.1, read as the reverse complement.
ATCGAAGATCAAAAGGGGTCAATACGAATTTACGTATAAATTAAGTTTGGCAACGGCACTTGGCAAAATGCCTACCCTTTCATATAAGGGAAAGCTCGTAAAACAAGGAAAGGATTTTGTTGTTGACTGGAGCCCGGAACTCATCTTCCCACACATGGAAGCAACCGATAAGATTTCCTATACAGAAGAAGATGCCATTCGAGGTAAAATTCTCGACAAAAATGGCAATGAACTCGCAACAAATGCGGAATTTCGTCAAGCAGGAATTATCCCTAAAGAACTTGGGGAAGGAGCGAAAAAAGAAGAAAATATAAAGGCCATTGCAAAACAATTTGATATAACTGAAAAAGAAATTGAAACAAAGCTCAACCAAAAATGGGTCAAAGAAGATTTATTTGTTCCATTAAAAGTAATCGATAATGATCAAATAAAGAAAATGACTGGCGTACAATTTCAAGCAGTGAATATTCGTTACTATCCCCTTGCAGAAGCTGCTTCAACAATGATTGGTTATACAGGGAAAGTTACTCAAGAAGATCTAAAAAAAGATGCGACTCTTTCTGCCGATACCATTATTGGTAAAAGTGGTTTAGAAAGAGCTTATGATAAAGAATTACGTGGTAAAAACGGTGGCAAAATTTCTTTAAAAGATCAAGATGGCAAAGTCAAAGAAGTATTACTTGAAGCTTATCGTGAAGACGGGAAGGATATTCAATTAACAATAGATGCAAAAACACAATTAAAGGCATATGATGCACTTGAGAATGCTGCTGGCGCCTCAGTTGTGATGCAGCCTAAAACTGGTGAACTACTCGCACTAGTGAGTAAGCCTTCCTACGATCCAAACAAAATGATTCGAGGGATATCACAACAAGAGTACGATGCCTATATGAACGATGAACAAAAGCCATTCACAAATCGTTTTACACAACGCTTTGCACCTGGCTCTACGCTGAAAACTGTTACAGCAAGCGTTGCACTTGATGCAGGTACTTTAACAACAGAAAAAGTTCGTACAATCCAAGGGCTTAAATGGCAAAAAGATAAATCTTGGGGTAATTATTTTGTTACGCGTGTATCCAATGTTCCAAAAGTAAATTTAGAAACCGCTTTGATATACTCAGATAATATTTTCTTTGCTCAAGAAGGGCTGGAAATGGGCGAAAACGTATTGCGAAAAGGGTTCAATAAATTTATCTTTGGTGAAAAGTTAGATTTACCATTTGATATGAAACCTGCACAAATTTCAAACAACGAATCCTTTAAATCCGACATCCTATTAGCTGATACCGCATATGGTCAAGGCCAAGTGTTGATGTCCCCTATTCAACAAGCCATTACGTATAGTGCTTTTGCAAGTAACGGGAAAGTGGTTTATGCACATTTATTAAAAGATCAACAAACAAAGACAAAAGATGCAGTAAGTGCAAAATCTGCAAAAATCGTCAAAAATGCAATGATGCAAGTTGTACAAAATGCAAATGGTACAGCACATAGTTTAAATGGAATTAGCTCTACTCTAGCTGCCAAAACAGGTACCGCTGAATTAAAACAAACACAAGGAACAGAAGGCCAAGAAAATAGCTTTGTCGTGGCATTTGATACGAAAAAGAAACATGAATTCCTAGTTTTATCTGTAGTAGAAGATCATAAAAAAGTTGGGAAAACAGCTACTGAGCTTGTAAAACCTTTAATTCAAGAATTAGAAAAGTAAATAAAAAAGGATGCTCTATAAGTGCATAAAAACACTTATAAGGCATCCTTTTAATTTTTGATTAAGCAAGAGAAGTTCAATTGCTCCAACGGCTAGACCTTAGTTTTACAACGCTCTCTCGGACGTCGAAAACTTTTGTGATTTTCGGTCTTAACGAGCCGAGTGCACTTTTAAATTACCATAACGCTGGTTTTGTCACCATAAACCAAAGCATGATTAATAATAATAATGTATAAATCCAAACCGATTTGGTTAATTTATCTGCAAAGTGTTGATGATCATATTGGGGTGTATTAAATGTTCGTATCGTTGGCTTAAATGCTCGTGCTAAGAACACAATTGAAAGGATTAACAAAGTCATCGTCATTACAATGAAAGGTGATGTAACTGAGTAACCACCACGCCACAGAATGTAAACCCCGGATAATATAAGTACATGCCCTGAATGCTTCACTACTTGAATAGCAAGAGAGAAAGTAGTTACATATGCTGTCATCTCTTCATGCGTCTTTGCTAGTCTCATTTTCTTCAGCATTGGAATGAGTACAAAAAAAGGACCAATCGATAATATTGCACTTATAACATGTATGTAAGTCACTGTTGAATAAAGCATTAATAGGCTTCCTTCTCTATATATTTCTTACTTCAACAATAAAGGAATTCATAAATACAAGCAATCGACAAAAAAGTGAACATGAATTTCGCTTTGTAAATGCAATGTAAAGATACCCTATGTTCTTTGTAAATACATAAATTACGAGCAAATTATGTTATATAATATCCGTATCAAGAAGAAATTAGTGGACATCCTAAGCACATTCTTGATAAAGTAGCATACAATAAATAAATTAAAAAGGGAGAGGATTTTTATAGGAATCCATAAGTTTTTTACAAGTTTAAATGATTTAGAGCGTATTATACGTTGCCCTGGTCGCTTCAAATTTGAAGAACATAATGTGGCAGCACACTCTTGGAAAGTATCACAATACGCCATGTTTTTTGGGACAATTGAAGAAATGAACGGTGCGATCATCGATTGGAAATCACTATACGAAAAGACAATCAACCATGATTTTGCAGAAGTATTTATTGGCGATATTAAAACACCAGTAAAGCACGCATCTCCTGAGCTTAAACAAATGATTGCTCATGTAGAAGAGAAGATGATGGAAAAGTTTATTTTTAACGAAATTCCAGAAGAATTTCAAGAGATATTCTTCGATCGTATGAAAGAAGGAAAAGATGCAACAATCGAAGGTCGATTACTCGAATTTGCAGATAAACTAGATCTCTTTTATGAAGCATTTGCGGAGCTAAAACGAGGCAACACCGACAGAGAATTTGTCAGTATGTATCAAGAGGCACTAAAAAAGTTGTTAGTCATTCCATTGCCAATAAGTGTTGATTACTTCAAAAATGTCATTTTAGCAGATGTCATAACTGAAAAAACACCAGTTGATATTACTGCATTGACTGAAGAAGTATTATCAGAAGCTTAAGCCTTAAAAAATAAGGCATATGCTTTTTTATTTTACCTAAAAATAAACCGCAAACAATCGAATCATTCGTTGCTTGCAGTTTATATGTTCTATATTGTTTGATAAAAGGTTTTAGGAATTTCCCCAACACTACGTTGATGATAAAGCAATGGTGCTCTGTCAGCATTTATAATATTCGTTACTTTCCCTATCAATATCACGTGGTCCCCTGCTTCTATCTGCTGAACACTTTCGCATTCTAATATCGATGCTGTATTCGTTAATATCGGTAATTTATTTGCAGAACGTTGCCATTCGCATTGTGAGAAGCGATCTACTTCTTTACTTGAGAAAAGGAAGCAAAGCTTTTCTTGATCGCTGGCTAAAATGTTTACTGCAAATTTTTTTGTACTCGTAAAATCCCCTAAAGACTTCGATTTTTTATCAATAGAGACCAAAGAATTAATAATGGATCCAATGAAACTGAAGCAAATGAATTAACAGTTAGAGCAACTGGATTGTTTTCATTACCAAAAGTTGTAACAACCGTTACACCAGTTGGATAATTTCCTAAAGCCTTTTTAAATTCTTCCTGTTGTTGAACCATTTTACCATCTTCCCTCCACCTTTTTTTGCGATAATTACTCTTTCTTCGATTGGCGTAAGGATTCAATCACTTGCTGATCTTCGAAAAATAAAACCGTACGACCACTTGCAAATCCTTAAGAACGCTTTTTATTGCGTTCATATCTTTCCTCACTAAGTCCATCTCGAATTCCCTCAAATGCTTGCTCCCAAAATTCTTTATTATTGTCTCCAAGAAAAACAACTAATCGCTTTTTACCGTTAGCTTTTCTACATTAGTGGTATTTATTCCCCCAATATTATGAGGTGTTCTTTCTTGCAGTTTGATGATTCATGCAGTAATATAAGAACACAAGCTGCGTTGCTCGTAATAATATAAAGTTTTAACCTTTGAGCTGTAAAAGGGAGTTTTAATTGAGTACGGACTGGCATGCCGCATTCCACGTTAATGCGGACGAACATGAAATACTCTGCGAACACCCACTTTGAGGAGTGGTGGTTTAAAACTTTCGATATTTAAATTTACGGCAAAGGCGGCTTATTAAATCGCATACTATCAAGATTTATATTGAAAAGCACTTACCATTTGGTAGGTGCTTTTTTGTGCCTGTTATACATTGAATTAAAGTCTTTTTGTATCACGTACCGATTTCATTTGAATCTTAAATAAATCAACCATTTACATACGAATAATTCAATAACTTCCTATTCCTATAAAAATACTCATAATTAATATTGACTTTGCACTTCCCAGCCTTTATGATTAGGTAAAAATAAAAAATAATACAAATTAATCCATAAGTAGTTATTTATTTCTTTAGTGGGTTTTAATTTATCATTATACCCACTATTCTTCTATGTTTTGTACATTTTAAAAGGAGGCATGCTTTGTGAAAGAATTATTCATTCGTACGGAAATACAGAGAAATTGGATGCAAAAGCTCGAAAATCTACGTAATGATATTACAGCCGATTCAAAAAATATTGATGAGCAATCCCTCTTTCCTTTTCAAAGTTTCGAAAAATTAAGAGCGATTGGCTATCCACAGGTAACCTTGCCAAAAGAATACGGTGGTGAAGGATTAACTGTTTATGACATGATTTTGCTTCAAGAAACTTTAGCTAGTTATGATGCAAATACCTCTCTAGCAATTGGTTGGACACTTGGAGTTGTAGGTGAACT
>DATMJF010000192.1:0-10021 GCA_035554455.1 Rummeliibacillus sp. | reverse complement strand
CTAACAAATGGCGAGCAAACTTTTAGCATTGTTGGAGGCAATGAATTAATGACACAAGTGACGGGAACAGGCTGCTTACTTAGTGCGGTTTGTAGTGCTGCATTAGCGGTTGAAGGAGATCAACTAACGGTTCTACGTGATGTATTACAAGATTATAAAACTGTTGCAGAGCGTGCAGCAATTGTTGGTCCATTAGGCTCCTTCCAAGTAGAAGTGATCAATGGATTGCACGATATTTCTAGAGGTGAACAATAATGAACATTGTGATGACGATCGCTGGTTCGGATAGCGGTGGTGGTGCAGGAATCCAAGCAGATTTAAAAACGTTTCAAGAATTGGGCGTTTTCGGTACATCTGCTATTACCGCATTAACTGCACAAAATACTTTAGGGGTAGAAGGTATCTTCCCTGCAACAGCTGAATTTGTACAACAACAAATTGAAGTAGTAATGCAAGATTTACCTGTAAAAGCTGCCAAAACAGGTATGCTTTTTTCTGCAGAAATAATTGAAGCCGTTGCTCAAAGCTTAAAGGATAAAGACATCCAGCTTGTTGTTGATCCAGTCATGATTGCAAAAGGTGGTGCTTCTCTACTTCAATCAGAAGCTGTGAATGCTTTGAAAAGATCCCTATTACCACTTGCTACTGTACTAACGCCTAATATTCCAGAGGCAGAAGTAATAAGTGGAGTCACCATTAAAACTGCTGCAGATATAGAGAAAGCTGCAAAGGTGATTCTTAATATGGGTGTTGCTAGCGTTGTGATGAAGGGTGGTCATTTAGAAGGTGAAGAAGCGATTGATACGGTTTATTTCCAAGATGGCCCATCATTCTCAATGCAAACGAAGCGTATTAATACAAAACAGACACATGGTACAGGTTGCACATTTTCATCTGCAATAACAGCATTTTTAGGTCAGGGTTATGATTTACGTGAAACGATTATTGAAGCCAAGAAATTTGTACAATTAGCGATTCAAAATCCTTTAAATATCGGTCATGGTCATGGTCCAACAAATCATTTTGCATATAAAAAGGAAAATGGAGTTTGTGAGGTGACAATTGTTGAAGCGAACTGATTTAGCTGTTTACTTTATTATGGGAACGCAAAATTGTAGTAGTAATCCGTTAGCTGTACTTGAGGAAGCGCTAAAAGCAGGTGTAACGATTTTTCAACTACGAGAAAAAGGTGAAAATGCGGTAAAAGGGCAGGACTTAGAGCAATTTGCCATAGCTTGCCAAGCTTTATGTAAGCATTACGATGTCCCTTTTATAGTGAATGATGATGTTGATCTTGCTTTGAAGATTAATGCAGATGGTGTCCATGTAGGACAAGATGATATAGCTCTTGAAGCAATTCGAACAAAATTTAAGGGTAAAATTGTAGGAATCTCTGTGCATACGAAAGAAGAAATGGAGAAGGCAGTGATAGGTGGAGCGGATTATGTTGGCATTGGACCAATTTATGAAACGAAATCAAAACCAGATGCGAAAAAGCCAGCAGGTGTAACATTTTTACACCAAGCAAGAGTCATGTATCCTGATTTCCCGATTGTCGCGATTGGTGGAATTACAGAGCAAAATACACATGAAGTACGGCAAGCAGGAGCAGATGGAGTTGCTGTCATATCAGCGATTTGCCAAAGTTTAGATCGAAAGGCTACTGTTCAGTCTTTTTCTTCTTTTTAAAAGAAAACAGCTACAAAAAATAACTATTATACATTTCAATAACACTTTGAATTATATAGATTCAAAGTGTTATTGAATGTTGTAAGTAAGTATTTATTATTCATGAATGCCAAAATACAAGTAATATTTTATTTAGTATGAATATCCCTCCATATACACATGCTACTGCTACTTTTCCTAAGCTAATTAATAACAGGACGGGCAATAAGAAAATTATCATTTCCAATATTAAATGAGCAGTTGCAGGTAGAGGGATATTGGCTTGTGGAGAACCAAACAAAGCCCAAATAACAGCGACGCTTAAAGGTATTGAAATACTAAGTATCCCTTTTTGAATAGGGGTATTCCCCGTTTGAAATCCCCAGTAACCATATAGTATAAGCCCAGTAAGTTCTATTAAAAAGCGCATTCCTATATTCATCATCTCAAGCATTGTTAAAAGGACCATCATCATGACCTCTTTCTATTTAATCTTCAGAACTATAAGCTATCGAATGAATCCCTTTAATAAATGTATTGATTAAAATAGAGAAGCTTTGATCAATATCTAATGGAATCCCAAAGCCCCCCATTTGTTCAATTGACGTAAATCCATGCAGAATACTGCGTAATCCTCTTACCATATGGATCGCCATTTCTTCTTGTAAATCATAGAATGCGAGAACTTGTATCACTAGATCAACGATTACCTGTTGATGATGCTGTAATTCCGGATCTTCAGGATTTGGAAATCGAGTTGTTGCATCATAGAGACCTGGATGTGCTCTTACAAATTGAACATAAGCTTCACTAATTTTGCGGATTGCATCGTCTCCTGATTTTCCTATTGCAGCATGTAGCATGTGTTGATAAAGCTTTTTAAGACCTTGAATAGCTAAAGCCTGTTTCAATTGTGAAAGACTATTCACATGATTGTATAAGGATGGTGGACGTATTTGTAACTCTTTCGCAAGTAGGCTAAGAGATAGTTCATCCAACCCTTTTTCATCAATGATGTCAGTTGCTTTTTGAAGTACAATATTAAAATCTATCTTCATGCGAGGGGCCATTTTTTCTTCACTTCCTATTATTTGGTTTCTAATAAACGCGAAGCATCATCGATTGCTTGCTTCATCGCCTGTATAGGTTTTTCAATCATTTGCCCATGTCCGACAGCTAGTAAACTCGGATTTATCTCAAGGAGTTTTTTGGCACTGTCGATTGCAACTTGTTTATTCCAAGTAGCGAGTGCAGGAAATGGGAAGGAAGGTTTCAAAACACCTGAAACGGCTATTCCACCCCTTATTTGAAAAGCATCCCCAGCGATTAGATTACCATTGCGAGTATCTAATAATGCAATGGAGCCAGGCGTATGCCCTGGAGCAGTAATAACTTCGAGTGAACCTATAAGATTCCCATCTTTCAACAATATATCTGGCTTCGTTTGAATTTTCTTTGGAATCCCACCCCGAATTGGAGAAGAAGGTTCATCTTCCAGAAGTTTTGTATCTCCTTTTAGCAAGAGTGCATCACGTGCGGAAATACTTACTTGAACATTTGGCAATAAAGCTTTTAATGCATCCAAGGAACCTACATGGTCATTGTGAGCATGCGTCAAAACGATATTTGCTATAGGTTTTCCAATCTTTTGTGCAGCTTTTATAATACTTTTTGCACTATAAGGAAGCGCTGCATCAATTAGAGTAAGTCGATCCGTCTCTTCGATCAGATAACAGTTCACCGGAAATACATTAGGCATAAAAGATAACTGAAATATATAATCATTCTTCGTGATTTTCATGGCGTACTCCTTCCAAAAACTAATTTTATTCGTTAATTAACTAATGATATTAGTTTACATGATTTTAAATAAAAAAGATACATAAATAGTAAATGTTAACAACAATAAAATACATTTAATGTATTTTAGGCCAGTGATGATGGTGGAAATATATTATGATTAATCTAATCATTTTAAAGGAGGCTTAGTATGAGGGAAATCGTTTTATCAAATGGAAAAACGGTACAAGTGGAATGCTTAAGCTGTGCACTAATAAGTGGAATGATTGAGCCCGATGGTGGTGTCATAACGGAAACTAAATATTTTCATGCGCATCAAGATGTTGCTTATCCGATTAAAGGTCTAGTCATTTTAGCATCTAAGCGTCACATTAAATGCTTTGATGAATTAACGGATGAAGAAAAAATTGATTATATTCACATATTAACTAGGATTAGAAAGGCTCAAAGAGAAGTATTAGGAATCGAATACGTTTATTATTTTTATAACGAAGATACAATACATCATTTTCACACATGGATGGTTCCTAGATATAACTGGATGTACGAATTTGGCCGTTCAGTAGAATCAGTCAGACCAGTTCTTCTCCATGCTAGAAACAATATGAACAATGAAGAAAATATGAAAGAAGTAATAGATGCAATCAAAGTATTAACGATCGCGTTGAATAATTAAGGATTCTTTATATATAAACCAATAATTGGCGTGTTATCCGTCATCATGCTAGCGCTTGGTCTAGTGGTTGTAGTATTAGCGATTAAAAAGTGGGCACAATTATGGAAAAGTCCAAGATATAAAAATGTGAATAAATCAAGGTCAAGAGCTGCATAAAATAATGCTCTCAAGTGAAAATGAATAAATGGAAAGCGCTCTAACGATTTCTATATCGTTAGAGCGCTTTTTATCCTTTTTAAAATGATGAAAGCAAACTTTTATTTAGTCGTAATGAGAACGTGTGATGAAGACAGCTAAGAGCATTAACCAAAACATTATACAGATTAAGCCCAACATAAAAGTAAAATCATAATGAGGACCAATCCAACAAACAAATATTGTATAAACAAATGCGGTAACAAAACTAAGACATAAGATTCTTTTCTTACTTACAATTGCATGAAAAAGTATAAATCCAAAGGAAATAAATAAGGGCAGATATAAACGCATAATTCTTTCGATCTCCTCCTAAAAAACCGGATTTTCCATCTGCAATAAAATAGTATTGTATAAAATTAGATTAATTATAAATAGAGTTTGAAAAGGATAATTCGGTAAAATAGTCTCTGTTTTGAAATCTATGACTTTTTGATAAATCTACTTCTAAACGCAATACTACGAGACTATGATATGTAGTAGAAAGTAATATATGATAAAGGAGGAGTTGCTATTTTAAAGAAGTCTTCAGTTGGTCTAATTCAATTTTTGTTGGGTCTTGCGTTTATGTATTTTGGTTATATGAAGTTAACTGCCAATCCAATTCATGTAGAAAATTTTACTGAGGTGTATGGCTATGGAAAGATCATCATGTATGGGGTAGGAGCAGTTGAAGTAACATCAGCTATAGGCTTATTAATAGGTTTTTGGAAGAAAGGTTTTGTGCCGATTTCTAGTGGAGCATTAGCAGTTGTGATGGTTGGAGCTACATCCACACACTTAATGGTTGGACAAGGTCTAGAGATCGCTATGAAGCCCTTTATATTCTTCGTACTAAACTCAGTTATATTTTTGGTATCAACTAGTGAAAGTGTAGAAGACTAAATTAGAAATTAGATATGTAAAAGAAAAACTAGAGTTTACTTATTAAATAAATAGAATTGAAGTGATAATTACTTCGATAAAGGGCTATCTAGAAAATCTCTTTCTAAGATAGCCTATTCTATTTCTGAATTTTTAGTTATTTATTATTCGCGAAAATACAATGATGTATAATTAGGGGAAATAGAAAGGAGTGTATAGACATGCTTAAGAGGAAGTACGCAAATCGAGCTGATTGGAACCGCATTTTACAAAAGAATTATGCACAATCCTATCTTGATACGAAAGAATTTAAAGGCTATATTGCATTACTCGATATGGTTAAAGTAGCTAGCCCACTCTATGTGAATCATGAAGAAGAAAATATATGTATTGTTGATGATGGCTATATGTGGTTACAGCAGTTTCCTAGTAACAGCAATCACGCAATAACCACTACGTTTGATAGGAACGGCAATATTGTATATACATATATTGATATTTGCCTCCGCAATGGTGAAGAAAACGATATACCCTATATGGATGATTTATATTTGGATATCGTGGTATTACCTTCAGAAAAGACTTTTCTATTAGATGAAGATGAATTAGAAGAGGCTTTACAAAATGGAGAAATTGATCAGACTCAGTATGATTTAGCATGGAAAGAAACAAATACACTTATGAATCTATTACATAACGGAAGTTTTAAGTTATTAAATTTAGCCCAGAAGCATAAAGAGATTTTAGAGATATTAAAGCTAGAAAGCGAGGAGAAAGATAAATGATCAATGAAAGATACCCAATTGGACAGTTCGAATATGATGATGTTATTTCAAAAGAACAAGTTGCGCAGTGGATTGAAGAAATCCACTCATTACCACAACAGCTAAAAGAAGTTGTTAAAGATTTAAGCGAAGAAGATCTCAATCGAACATATCGCCAAAATAGCTGGACAGTACGCCAGCTTGTGCATCATCTCGCAGATAGCCATATGAATGGTTATATTCGAATGAAACTTGCCATTACAGAGGAAATACCAACGATTAAACCATATGAAGAGGCGGAATGGGCGGAGCTACCGGATTATAGCTTGCCTATAACTGTATCATTACATCTTATCGAAAGTCTTCATGAGAGATGGGGTTATTTGCTTCAAAAGTTAACTGAAGAACAGTTGAAAAGAACATTCCTTCATCCTGTTTCAGGCATTACAACGGTGGAAAAGAGTATTGGCATTTATGCATGGCATGGTAAACATCACTTAGCACATATCCAAAATGCTTTAGCCTAAAATTACACTCAACACATGGAGAGAGTAATTTAAATGGTTGAATTATTAAACAAGTTGTCATTAAAATTGCATGTCTATTATCTCTTCGATATGATAAAACTGTAAAATTTATCTTCAAATAGGAGTGGAATGTATGTATCGTAAAGTAGAGGATTTTCTAGAAGATTGGACAGCTTCTTCATTAGGAACATTGAAAGTATTGAAAGCTATTACAAATGATAAGTTTAATCAGGCCATTGTAGAAGGGCATAATACGCTAGGTTGGTTAGCGTGGCACCTTGTTAGTGTGGGTGCAGCATTTGGCCATTTGGCTGAACTTCAAGTACCTGGACCAGGACGCAATCAAGAAATGCCAACAGATATAGCTGAAATCATTGATGCGTATGAACAGCTTGCAGAAGCCTATAAAAAAGAAGTAGCAAAACTAACTGACGCGGATCTTTTGGAAGAAGTAAATGGCTTCGGTGGACCAACTTTACGTGGCAAGCTTTTACGTGCATTAATCGACCATCAAACACATCATCGTGGACAAATGACGGTATTGTTACGTCAAGCTGGATTACCAGTACCTAGTGTTATGGGTCCAACAAGAGAAATGCAACAATAGAAATCAAATAACTACAAGAATCTATTTTTCGAAATGGATTCTTGTATTTTTTTTTAAGGAAATGGAGAGAGAAATGGAACAGTTAAAGAATGTTTTAGAACTGATAAAACTTGGCGAAAAGTTAAAAATGGAGATACGTCATAGCTGGTTATCAAATGGACGAAGAGAAAGTGTTGCAGAACATACTTGGCGAGTTTCACTAATGGCAATCGCAATTGAATCCTATTTGCCTCAAAAGGTGAACAGTGAAAAAATGCTGAAGATGATTATTATTCATGATTTAGTAGAAGCATATGCAACAGATATTCCAGCCTTTGATACGTTAAATAACCCTGAAGCAAAAGCACTGAAAGCAAAAAAAGAAATAACAGCAATCGAGAAAATACGAGATATATTAGGCGATCAAAACGGTCAACAATTCTACGACTATTGGTTTGAATTTGAGCGTAAAGAAACATATGAAGCTAAAGTTGCAAATGCATTAGATAAGTTAGAAGCACAAATCCAACACAACGAAGCGGATATCAAAACCTGGCTTCCAATCGAACTTGAAATGACCTTCATGTTAGGAAAGCATACTGACTTTGATCCTGTTTTAACAGAGTTTAAAGATTTAATAGAGGCTGAAGGAGAATACAAAATGCACGAAGCAGGGTTTGATACGAAAGCTATAAGGGAAAGGGGCGTAAAACCTTAAATATAGCAGGCTACCATAAAGTTGTGGTAGCCTGCTTCTTTTTAGACTAAAGGATTATAAGTAAATTGCCACGAAATGCCGAAACGGTCCTGTACCCAAGTAAATAATTCAGAGAAGCCGTAGTTGTTTAATTCCATCATGGTCATTCCGCCATCAGCAACCACTGTAGCATATCGTTCAATTTCTTCTTTTGTGTCACATACGATAAAGAGTGAGAAAGAAGGTGTAAAGTCAAAATTATGTTTTATAGTACTATCGTTCATTAAAATTCGATAGCCTTTGAAATCAAGCTCTGCCATTGCCACTTGATTTGAATCAGGCATATACGCAACTTTAATGAGTGAGAGGTCAGTAAACCATTCTTGATATTGTTCAATCGCTTCTTTTGCTTGTCCTTGGAACATTAGAAATGCTTTAGCGTCTTTCATATGACATTCTCCTTTTGTTTACGAATTTTTCTTTTGTGCTTGGCGGAAAAGTTCCTTTGTTTTAAATCCTTGTCCTAAAATGTCCTTAATTTCTTCTAGTCGATTCTTTTGTGTGTCTTCTCTTTTGGCGCTGTATACATAACGCGCCCAATCTTTTTGATAGCCTGGGGTCAACGATTCATAAAAAGAGAGCAACTTTGTGTCTGTTGATAAAGCTTCCTTTAGTTGTGGAATCATTTGAATATAATCATCGACGCATTGGCTTTTGGCTGTTTTTTTCTTACCTTTTTGCTTGCTATCAACTTTGATAGACAGAATTGAGAATGTATCATCTAAAGAAGATAGAGTAGCAAATTTATAGTCGCTACCCGCAATATATTTTTGGTCATCAACTGTTATGGCAGGGAAAATCGCATCACGATGGATGTAGGTATCATATGTTTTGTTGCCTTTTTTAGGGTAGACAAAGAATAGATAGCCTTGCTCAGTAATCAATTGATGATCAATGCAATGTTGTAAATAAGCGGTTAGTTCTTCGATTGAAAAGACAAATGCAATAACACGATCAAAGGGTTTAGTTGTAGCTGGTGTGACGCCTTCTAATGAGAAAGTATCGGGCGCGTTATGAAGATGGACTTTTGTGCTTTCAGTTAGTTTAAATTTTGAGTTCATGATAGACCTCCCTTGATGATATTATGCCATAAATGTTTGTAATTTCCTTGTCATTATATTTTAATTTCTATGTAATTCTTTTCCTTTACGTTTAGATATAATAAAAGTGGGAAGCGTAAGTATAGATAGACAAAAAAGAGGTGCAGCGAATGAAATATTCTAAACAAATTGTAAGTTGTATGCTAGCTGTGGGATTATTGAGTGCCTGTTCTGCAAATACCACGAAAAACGTTGAAAATAATACAGATAATCCAATAGAAAAGCATGAACAAACAGATCAGGGCAAAGCTCAGGAAGAAACGAACGGAGAAACTACCAACACTGAAACCGGACAAACAGAAGATGAACAAGTGGCTGCAGATGACCCATCAACTGATCAAACAGCAAATTCAAATGACAACAGTCAGACAGAAATGAAAGAAAACAATCAATCGGATGTCATCGCTTCTATTAAGAAACAACTAAAAACGACATTACCTGTGTCGCTACCAAATCAACTTCCATTAAAAGGAGGAAAGTACTTAACTGCGACAACAAAAATAGAGAAAAACAAATATACAATTGTATTTTATGAAAGTAATAAAGAAGTTCCAATAAACGATTCATCTTTAAAGAAGGCTCCAAAAAAATCGATAATTGCTAAATACAAAGTGGTCAAATACAGCAGCTTAGAAAAGGCTAATGAGGAAATTAGCTTTGAAGATTTTAGTAAAGTCGGCGGGCAAAAGATGAATCTGGGACATAATATTATAGGTTATCAAGATGCAGGAGCAGGAGCATTATGGACCAGCTGGAACGAAGGACGCTGGGCGATTGCTACCCATACAAGAACAACTAAACCAGAACTAGGACTTGAATTGGCGAAGCAAGCAGTGGACTATTTAGAAAAAAACACATTACCTATACCAAAACCTAATGGCTCCATTCGTTTAGATGCGATTAAATCAACAGAAAATAATGTGAAATGGCAAAATAAAAACATCGTGTATTCGATTGAGAAAGTAAAAGATCCAATCGATGCATTGAAAACTGCAACCTCAATAGAATAAGATACAATGCTCATCCTGATTAAGATAATAAGGTTCCTACAAGGAGCCTTATTTTTTTGTGGAAAATATTACAT
>DATMJF010000191.1:0-4132 GCA_035554455.1 Rummeliibacillus sp. | reverse complement strand
ATTCCAGCTTCAAAACCTTCTTTGTATTTCTGTTGGAATACTGGATTTTTAGGCAAACATATTCTCCTTTCTACATATTAATTTTCTTTTTATCTTCACAACAATCCCGACTATTAATGGACTTGCTATGGTCACTGATACCTTCATGGAAAACTTTGTGAAATGGTGACCAGTGGTATGAATGATCATTTTCACAAGTCACATCTCCACGCAAACATTTACATTGCCTGATTATCTTTCCTCCACAAATTTTGCATTCCATTTCTCTTACCCACCTCGAATTCCATTTATTTATTATTTTACTTATTTATGTAAATATTGTATCATAAATAACCATAAAGGTATATATTATTTTATGAATGTTCATAAAATGTTTTGTAAAACTTTACGGATAACAATTATATAAATCTAAAAAGGTGTACCTTTTTGGACAAATAAAAAAGAACAGGATCAATTCCTGCTCTTCAATAAGTGCTACCGCACAGAATGGCTATTATGTGCGGTGCAATGGATAAATTTTGCAATGGTGATAATGGATTAGTAAGATATTACAATATTCACAGTTATAAGGTATATTTGTATTGAGGAGGAGTATCTATGAAAACTAAAATATTTCAAGTACTGATTTTTTGTGTATGTGTATTTGCAATTTTAAAATTTGTGATTAATGATCCAGAAAAAGAAACAGCAGCAAGTAATCAAGCTCCTGTAGAAAATGTAGAAACGACAAATCATGAAAGTAGTAAAAATACTACAACAACATCAACTGTAGAAAATAAAAGTAATGAAGTGAAAGAGGAAACTGAAGAAGAAAATAAATCTAAACTTACTGGTCGTAAAGGGGAATTAGATTCATCAATACGAAATATCGTGAAAGACTTTAACGGTGTAAGTGTAAAAGATATAGAAATAAACGAACATATGGGAACAGAGAGAAAAGATGATTATATAACTCTTGTTCGATTGTCTTATGATAATCCAAACGAAGCGAAAACGAGTAGGAAACTAATCGGCTTATACAATAATGATTTGGGTGCGCGAATTGCTGATGAAGGTGATATAACAAAGTTGGTTATCTTCTGGGAAGTACCTTATTTACAAGAAGGGAAAAATTCCGCAAAAGCTATATTAGAATTAAAAAATAACAATATGGTGTTCGATACAAATTGGTACGATCCGAACGTATATTAAAAAAAGACCAGGCTCCGAAATGGATGCCTGGTTATTTTTTATTGTTCGTTTTTTTCGTACTCTTTTTATCTTTTGGAAAGTTAGGAAATCCAATCTCTTTTCCATGCGCCCAAATTTCTTTTACAATTTCATCTCTCGTTTTTTTAACCATAATGATCACCATCCAATTTTTTTATTTACTAAAATCATTATGGTCATATCTTCCAATATCTAAACATAAGATAAATTAACCTTGGGACAGGGTCCGTAGTCCCAATCGTCTTTTTACTTTTAGGTGAGGGGGAGCGAAAAATGGGTGAGAAAAGAGCGCCTAGAATTGATAAAAAAATAGATGTGAAAGCAACTGTACACATTGAGTTTAAAAAAGCGATTTATAAAATGGCTGAAATCAGTGATGTTTCTGTAATGAATTTCGTGGATATAATGTTAAAACATGCACTGGGAAGTAAACGAATATTAGATGACCTTTCCCCTCATTTTATTCGCTCTGTACGTTTCAAAAATGTTCTCTATCCTGGTCATCGAAAAGCTGAACATATCGGAGACTCACATACTGGCGTAAATTATGTTCGTATAAAAACTAGGTTAACTTTTGATACGTTTGAAGATATGAAGCTAATTGCAGATGGATTAGACGTGAAGCCAGCTCGAGCTTGTACTGTCTTAATTCAAGAAGCGTTTCATAGCCAATATTTTATTGATGGGTACGTCAAGAAGTATTTAGGACAGAGTGTTACTGATGATCAATTGATAAAGTTAAAAGAAATCATGGAATATATAAATCGAGATGTAAATTATAACTTGAATTGGGGGACTCTTCTTTCTTATATCGTTCAAGAAGTAAAAGAACCTGCAAAAACAATTAAAGAAAAAGTGAACATGTTTGTAATTAATCATTGGCGAGATAAATAAACGGAAGGATGTTTGCTTGGGTGGAATTATTGATATATTAGGGTTCATGGCATGTTTGATTTTAGTTTTCGCATGGTTAGAATCTAAAATTCCGAAAAGTAGAAAGCGTAGATTAGAAGATTTGGAAATGACAGCTAAAGCAAAGAAAGATTTAATTAGGGCTATAGAAAAACACAATGAAAATAAAGAATTGAAAACTAAGAATTAGTTTTACGTCTTTTTTATTAAATAAAAAATCCTCCTAATAGATTGATTAAGAGGATTTTTGATATATATTTGATATTAAATTAGTGAAGAAATGACGTCTCAGACGACGCGAGAAATAATTTTACGTATAGTTGTACATCTCGAATCGTCTGAGAGCCTATATTTTTTCTACAAATTCTTTATTAGCTGTAATATACAAACCTGATTTTGTTTTTAGACGATACATAGAAACATATTTTGCAATGCTCACAATCGTGTACTTATTTCCTTTTTGACACAACTCAACACGATTAGATTTATCACTAAAATTTACACCTTTGTATGCGTAGCAATTTTTTTTGATACGATATAAGCCAGTTCCGCTCTTATAGTAGCTAGGTGCTTCTACAGATGGTTTGCTTACTTTCGTTATATCAATTTCTAACCCAATAGCGATATCGTTTTTGAACTGAGCTTCACTAATTCCGAAGGATTTTAAATAAGAGTATGGATCCGTATGGCTTGTGCCACCTAAATTATTTGTAATCCAGCAATGTGTTTTGATGCCTTTACCTGAACCATCTAGTTTAACTGGAATACCTGCATCATTAGCAAGTTTGCGTAGCAACCAAATATATGCAGCATAATCTTTTTTAAATATTTCTTTATCATTGGTTCGAGCTAATTCAACTTGAGCATAGCTATGAGGATTTCCTTTTGGACCACAACCGTATTGTAATTTACCAACAGTAGCTAGTTGGACAATTCGACCGCCACCACCAACCCAGTGGCTTACAAATGCATTTTGATGATTCCTTTTCATGAAGGCTAATTCGTTTTCAAGAGAGTTTTTACCATTATTTTTACCATTTCCACTTTCATGAGCTATCACATAAGATTTAGATTGTAAGTTGATGTTAGGAAGTCCATTTATAATTTGATTTTCGATTTTGTAAGCCATATTATCTGCCACCCTTTCCTAACTTGTTTGGGTCAAAATACTTGGTAACGAACTTAATGTTAATACCAATTCTGCTTAGATTTTCGACTATGCTCATACCTTCATATGCCACAATCAAACCTACTCCTAACTTGATTACATAGCCTTTTGCATCTACCAAAGCATCTACAAAAACTAAAAAAGCCAGTGCTACGAATAGCCCGACTTTGCGAAGCAAACCTATATAATTTACGGATGAATTTAGCTTCTTCTCAACTGCTGATGCTAATAAACCTGTGACGATATCAAAGAGGATGAAACCTAGTGCTACATACCACACATTCCCTACTACTGTTGTTATATCTAATCCTGTTATTAATTCTGTTGACATTAATTGCACCTCATTTTTTACATAATAAAAGAGTCCTTAAAAGGACTCTTATTGAATAAGATATTTTTTATGTTGTTCATGTTTTTTCTCTTCTGATAATTGAGCATAAATCTGTGTTGTTGAGGCATCTTCATGCCCTAACAAGGCTTGGACTGCTGCTAATTCTGCACCATTATTTAATAATAATGTAGCGAAAGTGTGACGCAAAATGTGGGGATGCACATGCTTTTCTAAACCAGCTGATTCAGCAATCTTACCTATCTCACGTTGTATTCCTCTATTTGATAAACGTCTGTAAGGTTTTCTTTCTGTTACAAATAAAGCTTCACATTCATCATCACGACTCTCTAAATATTTTTTTAAATGATACATTGCTTTAAATGATAAATATACTTCCCTCTCCTTATTTCCTTTACCAATTACCTTCGTTGACATTGATTGAATATCAATGTCTGTTTTGTTTAGCTGATGAACTTCTGATAAACGACAACCAGTAGCGTAAAGAATCTCAA
>DATMJF010000190.1:0-3917 GCA_035554455.1 Rummeliibacillus sp. | reverse complement strand
GGCTTCCTCATGTTCTTTTGACCATGTAGATACAAATTGATCCGCTTCTTTATTTACTGTTTCGATTGATACGGATTTTTGCACTTCAAAATACTTTTCTTGCTGTTCGATTGTTTCCACAGCTTCAATAATTTCAACTTTTCTTTGTAGTACTGCACCTTTTTTCTTCAAAGGTGCAACGGTTGTAAGTGATAATTCTTCAATATATGATGCTTTTTTAAATTTCCATTCATCTGTGTTTTGTTTATACCATCTCATTGTGGCATTTGCTACTCGAGTTGCAAAGTTTAATAGAGCATCTCCAGCAATACCAGAGTCCAATTTAACTTGCTCTTCAATCACATCCATTGGTGGTTTAAAGGTGAAGTCATCAATTTCATGAGACATTTCGTCCGTTAATGCATTCACTTCCTTGAGGGATTGCTTCATCAATGCTCGTAAATGACCTGAAATTTGAGATGCTGTAATTGAACTATATAATTCATATAGATCCTCTTTGCGTGATTGTTGTTCAGCTTTTGTTTTCTTCGTTGCAAAAAACATTCCCATTTTAAAATTAGGCTGAATACTTTCTAAATAAAGCTTTAATTTCTCACGTAATTCAAATGGCATAATAGCAGCATTTTCTAATAGTTCATCACGTTTGTCATCAAAACTTTTTTGCCAATTGGATGCTGAATACAACTCTAATTGATGTAATACTGCTTGATAATCGGATGTTATTTCAACACGATTTTCCCAGTCTTCTATTGATAGTATTTCTTCATTATTAGCTAATAGTTCTTGCTTATTAGATGTTAAATATTGTTCATGCTCCTTGTGTAGCTGTTGTAGTGTATTCTCAGCTACAGCTAGTAAATTATCCTGCCAGCCATTCATACTATTCATAACGATTTCTTTTACTTTTTTAAAATCATTATGTGGATTAGAAGCATCACGTAATGACGTAAAGAAAATGCCCTTTGGCTGTACACCCCAATTTGCAAAAGATGTATAAACGGAGTTTGAGAAATCATCAAATGAAAGTTCATTTTCTTTATGCTTGTCAATTTGATTGACAATTAGATAGAGATTTGGATTATATTTCATCAAGTTTTTCGTAAATTGGAAATTCAACTCAGATTGAACATGATTATAATCCATCACATAAAAAACAATATCAGCTAAATGAAGAGCCGATTCAGTCGACATTCTATGTGCATCATCTGTTGAATCAACCCCTGGTGTGTCCATTACAGTGATTCCTTCTGGTAAAACCGAATATTGATGGCCAATTTCTATTTGTGAAACAAGTGCACCATTTTTGGCAAATTCCTTCACCGTACGAATATCATAATTATCATCAAATATTACAGGATCTTGATCCGTTAAATATGCAATAGCATAATTTTGATCTGCTTTGTGTATTTTTACTACATTTGCACTTGTTGGAATAGGGCTTGAAGGTAAAAGTTCTTCACCTGTTAAAGCATTAATCATACTAGATTTACCTGCAGAGAAATGTCCTGCAAAAGCAATCATATATTCTTTATTTAAAAGCTTTTCAGCAAATAATTTTGTTTTTTGTAATCGTTCTTGGTCTTCATTTTGTTGATATATTAAATATTGAACTGCAGTTTGCTTTATGAGTTTTTTTAATTGCTGTTCGAATTCTGTCATGACAATCTTGTACCCCTTTTAATCAGTAATAAGTTCATTCTACCATGACAAAGCAAAAAAAATCCTCCTATTTAATAGAAGGATTTAAAAAATTATTTTAAATGTGCGGTTGTCTGATTGAAAACATATTTCCCTATTGCTCCATAAATAATTAGTGTGGCACCTATAAATGCATAAATCAATTTGACCGCTCCCTTTTAATTATTATTCTTATATAAGTTTCATCGTTGAACATGAAAATCATTCTCATTTGATATTTCAATAATAATAAAAAATCTATATTTCGTCAAGGTTTGCTATTCAATTCTTTATTAGCGTGATAATATAATAAAAAGGTCACATTTAAAGGAGATACCAATGAGCACTTCGACGCAAGTTCAAACTATATTAAATGGTACAATTCTTTCACTTAAAGCTGTTTTACCCAAAGAGGTTCATGTTTCATCTCCATCCATTACATCAGACCCTTATGAACAATCTGAAATCAGTGTGTTAATAGGCATGGTTGGAGATATGAGGGGACGTATTATCATAGATTCTACTCCAAGAACTTTTAGTGCCATTGGTGAAGCTATGTATGGAATGCAACTTGATGGTGCTATGTTAGAATCTTTTACTGGTGAATTCGGGAATATGGTTGCTGGGAATCTTTGCACGTATGTTGCTGAACAAAATTTAGAACTTGATATTACTCCACCAACTGTAATGGTTGGGCATACAAAACTTTTTGGCTTTAGACATGCATTCAAGTTACCTGTGAATGCTGAAGGAATTGGGGACTTAACTATTTTGTTGACAATTGACCCTACCTAAATAGCATATGTATTTAAAAAAATGCCCATGACAAAAATGGACATTTTTTTTATTTAAATGTGGAAATGGCTCGTTTAAAGGAAATCACAAAACCGTTCAACCCAAAATATTAAATTCAGTTTTCGACCAGAAAACGGTGACTCTTGGGTTTAACCGTAGTAGTAGAATATGATTAAAAGTGATATTGATTTATTCATCTAAATCTATTAGCTGTTTTATTCTCAAACGATAGATATAAATATTTGGAATAAGAAAACAAATATTTAGAATGACGCCAATTAGAGTTCCTTGTGACAATCCTGATTGAGGTGTAATCGTAACAAGATAAGCAACTAATACTGAAATGCTTAAGATTATTAAAGTTGAAATCACAAACGATTTTTTGGGATTACGAATTTTTTTCTCGTGCTCGACACTAATACTCATTGATAAATAAGCAGCTACAATACCTGAAATCATAAATACAAGCCAAAGAGGATTATTATGCATTGCTTCAATACCATTCATAAATAGTTCATATCCTAAGATGCATAGAATCCCAAATGTTTGCACAATATAAACAATTCTTGTATTTTGCAGATTTCTAAGTACTAAGCGCTCGTCCGTAATCTTCTTCATTCAAAGTCCTCCTCCTCAATCCAAAATATTTCATCTAAGGTTCCATGTACTGCATAACAAATCTGTAGACACAACTTTAAAGATGGATTATATTTACCCTTTTCAATTAAACTGATTGTTTGCCGAGTGATTCCAACAGCATCAGCTAATTGTTGTTGTGTTAAATCAGCTTTCACCCTTGCAAATTTCACTAAATTCTTCATATAACCACCTCTGATAAATAAAATGTAACATATAAATTGCATTATGTAAAATATACATTACGTAATCTAATTAAAAATAGCTCCCTCTAATTTCTGTATTAATCGAGAAAACTTCTCCTTTAGTTAAAAGTCCAAACGTAGAATTAATTTTCTTTCAATTTCATTGAACATTATATAGAAAAAACCAACACTATTCTCTTTAGTGTTGGCTCTCAATTCTATACAACTATTTTATTTTTTAAATGATTTTATTATTTTTTACAACAATATTATTCATGAACATCTACATCGTTAGTTTTGATATTAAATCTTTACGGAATTAACTGGATGTGTAAAGACATTTTTATCGTTCTTTACACATGGAAGTTTGTGCCGTCTGTTGTGGCTTTAATAATGCCCTTACGTACAACAAAGTTTCCAAAATGCTCGCCATCTTCTCTTTCTTTTGCATATTGGAATAATAATGGCTTAAGCTCGGCTAAAATTTCAGCCTCATCGATATTTTCACGGTACATTTTACTTAAGCGATCACCTGTAAAGGATGCCCCTAAATACATATTGTATTTACCCGGCCCTTTACCGATAAAGCCGATTTCAGCAAGCGCTGCACGGGAGCAACCATTT